>CACXER010000071.1 GCA_902766765.1 uncultured Elusimicrobium sp.
AATTCAAAGCCCTCTTAAAATGTAACGAACTGGAAAAAGCCAACGAAGAAGTTTATACAAAAGTAACCGGTTCGCCCGTCGGGTTTGCGGGGGCGCAAGGGCTCAAAGCCAAAAACCCGAACATCAAAATCTATGCCGATAATTATGTAAAAAACATCGTAAACGGCGTGGCGGGTGGCAACGAAAAAGACGTACACGTGATAAACGTAACCCCCCAGCGTGATATTCAAATAGATGTTTATGCGGATTTGAAAATGGCCTCTGCCGGCGATAAATGCGCGCGGTGCGGCGCTCCGTTTACCTTTAAGCGCGGCATTGAAACGGGCCACGTGTTTAAACTGGGCACGAAGTATTCCGCCGCCATGCATGCTACTTTCTTAGATGAAAACCAAAAAGCCCAGCCCATGATTATGGGTTGCTACGGCATTGGAATTAGCCGCGTAGTAGCCGCCGCTATTGAGCAAAGCCACGACGACAATGGTATTATCTGGCCTGAGCCCTTAGCCCCGTTTAACGTGGCGCTCGTGGCGATTGATTACGATTCTAATCCGGACGTCAAAAAACATACCGACGAAATTTGCGCGCAATTGGAAAGCGCGGGAATTTCCGTCTTATTGGACGACCGCGACGAACGCCCCGGCATAAAATTCAAAGACATGGACTTAATCGGGCTGCCGCACCGTTTGGTAGTTAGCAGCCGCACCGTCAAAGACGGCGAGTGCGAATATAAAAACCGCCGCGAAAAAGACGCCGTGCGGTGGAAATTAGAAGACGCGGTCAACAAGTTAATTGAACTTGCGAAATAAAACGATAGTAAAAAAGCCCCCACAAAATGTGGGGGCTTTTTAATAAATTTATAACGTACCGTTCGCATCTATTTGCTCGCATAATTTGCGTTGTATAGTTGTTGCTTTACCTGTGGGATAATAGGTGCACCTTATGCGTTGCGGTTCATTTCTACTTATTTTTAAATAATAAACATCACCCGTTGCATCGCTATTGAAAAGACGTTGGGCGATGGCTAGTGCCACGTCGCTATCTCCATTGGGCGAATAAACAAAATATTTTGTTTTTATACGTCCTTGCAACCAACCGGAAGTAATTTTTTCCCCCGGGACTTCTACATCCAATAAATCTATTTGTCGGATATCCGCATATTCGCCTGTGGCCATATAATGGACTTGATTGGCATTTGCAATGGCTCGCACGAACGTCATGGCTTCTGTCATACGTGCTTTTTCTACGGCTTTTTGGTATTGCGGTACTGCCACCGCTGCTAAAATACCAATGATAAGGACGACGACTAATAATTCAATCAACGTAAATCCTTTTGCACTTAAAACACCCGACAAATAACTTTCCTTTTTCATATATATCCCTCCACAGGAATTTAACATACGCAAATTCTAACAAAAAAAAAAACCAAGTCAAGCCCTTTTATTTTACCGACGAAAAAAATACAAAAGTAAAACACCCCGGGCTGAAAACCCGGGGTGTTTTTTGTCCACACAAAAACTATTTCGTTTTTTCTTTTACTTTTTCAGTCAATTTAGACTTCAAATTGCTGTTTGCCGTGTCCTCAAATTCTAGCGCCTTAGGCGGTTTCAAGGACGCCGCCGCGGCATCTTTTTCGGCTTCGTTGGTCTTGCCCAACCCCTGTTCGCCGCCGCCTAATTTAGCGGCCTTTAAATCTTTGGCCTTGGGCGCTTGGTAATTACTCATCATGGACCCTTTTTGTGCCGCTTGCGCCGGAGCACTGTTATCTACGGCCTGTTTGGTAGGTTGCGGCGCGGTTGATTTATCCGAAGAAGTCGCCGTTGTTTGCGGATGCGTTACCGGGGCCGCCGTTGTCGGGTGAGAAACTGAAACATCCGTCGTAGGATGTGAAACCGGGGCAGAGGTTTGCGGATGTATTACCGTTACGGCCGTTGTGGGATGCGTTACCGGGACCGTCGGCGTCTGCGGATGAGAAACCGTCACCGCCGTTGTAGGATGCGTTACAGTTGTGTTGGTTTTAGGGCGCGACACAGACGTCGTGGTAACCGGCGCCGCCCAGGCGCCGGCACTTATAAACCCCAACAAAACCGTCCATAAAAATTGTCTTTTCATATTATTTTTTCTTCCCTTGTCCGGCCATATTCATCAAGGCCGACATATCCGGCATCCCCGCGGGCATAGCCGGGGTAGCGCCGGCATTAGGTTTCGCCCCAGCGTTTGCGGCCGGAGCACCACCCAATGCGCCCATCATACCTTGTAATCCTTGTAATTGTTTCATTACCGCAGCACCACCGGCATCGGCTGGCGCGGGCTCTGCTTTTGGCTTTTCCTCCTTTTCCGGAGCGGCAGATTTGCCCTGTTTAGCGGCGTCCTTATTGTCGGCTTTCGGTTGGGCTACGGGTTGACTGCGTTGAATCAATTGGTCTTTAACCGCTTGTTCATTTTTGGGTTTGGCCGCAGCGGTAGCTGTTTGCGTTTGAACTGTTTTAGTTTGCACGCCTTGGCGCCACGCGTTACCCGGGCGCGAACTATAACTGGTAAAACTGCGCGTCTGCACGCCTTGTTGACCGGGCGCGGCCGGTTTATCCTCTTTCGCTTTTTCCTGATTTTCCCCTGCTGCTGCCGCGGGCGCAGTAGAAAACTGAGGACGAGAAGGACGGCCCGTTTGGTACGCAAAAGCACTTACACTAGCAAGTAAAAATAAAACAAAAGTAATTTTTTTCATAAATTCCCCCTCTTTTTATAGTATAGGTTTACAGCATATTTTGTCAAGAGAAAATCAATACATAATAAATGATAAATTCCAGTATATAAATTTTTGCTACACTATAGGTAATGGAAAACACGGTTTATGATGTAATTATTGTCGGGGCGGGCGCGAGCGGGCTACTTTGCGCGCGGGAATGTGCGCGCGGCGGCTTGAAAACGCTTGTCCTTGAAAAAGAGCAACTGCCCGGTCGGAAAATTTTGGCCAGCGGCAACGGACGCTGCAACCTTACCAACGCCCGCGTTGCGCCCGCGTTTTACCACGGGAATGAAAAACTACTTTCTACCGTATTATCCCAATTTACCTACGAAAATTGCCGTCGTTATTTTGAAGAATTAGGCATTTTACTGGTGGAAGAAGAACTCGGACGTATTTTCCCGCAAACAGGCAAAGCTACCGCCGTTTTAGAACCTTTAAAATTAGCCGCCCAAGAAAGCGGAGCGGAAATTTTGACCGGACAAACAGTCAGCAAAATTAAACGCGGAAAAAATTTCAGCATAGCCACCCAGACAAACCAATCCTTTCAAGCGCGCCGCGTCGTGCTAGCGTGCGGCTCGTGCGCTTATCCGCAAATCGGCGGCTCTGCCGGCGGCTACGAACTGGCGCGCGCACTCGGGCACACAATTATTCCGCCGCGCCCGACACTTAGCGGACTGGTACTTAAAGAAAACTTTTCGCGGCTTACCGGCGTGCGTGCGCAAGTAAAATTGCACGTCCAAAACGCCCAAACGCAAGGGGAAATTATTTTTACCAACTATGGGATCAACGGCCCGGCCGCGTTAAATGCCAGCGGTGTTATCACGCGCAAACTGGACGGAGGCAATGTCCCCATACAGTTAAATTTCTTGCCGGAAATCGCGGACGCACCGGCGTTTTTTAATGCGCGTTTAAAATTATTTTCCCACCGAAAACCGAAAGATTTTTTTGCAGGCGTATTACACGAATCTATTGCCAATCTGCTGATTGACTTTAAAGGGCTTCGCAAAAATAAACCGATGAACGAACAATCCCCTGCCGCCGTAAAAAGTGCGTTTGAAACGGTATCAAACTGGCCGGTTACAGTTACGGCTTTACGCCCGTGGAACGAAGCCATGGTGGCTGCAGGTGGTGTAAATACGCGCGAAATAAACTATAATACTTTTGAGTCCCTACGTTGTCCGGGCGTGTACGTCACAGGTGAATTGCTGGATGTGGACGGCCAAAGCGGCGGATTTAATTTACATTTTGCATGGGCGAGCGGATTTGCCGCCGCCACACATTTAACACAGGAGAAATAACCATGGCAGAAATTATCCGAAAAACAACCAGTTTACCCGACCACACCGGTTTCGTGCGCACGTACTATGTGGACGGAAAAGAAGTCTACCAGGAAACACTGGACAAACATTTGGATATCCAATCCCACACCGGGACGCTTCCCGACGGGACTGTCAGAGAATTTTTTGAAAACGGCAAACCGTATTTTGAATGTGAAGTAAAAAGCGGACAACGAAACGGCCCCTGCAAAATCTATTTTGATAACGGAAAAGTAAACATTGAAAAATACTACGAAAACGGACTTCTTCAAGGCAAGGCGCGCGTATTTCATCCGACGGGAAAATTATATAAAGAATTTTCGTACGTAAACGATATTCAAGACGGAAAACAAGTCAAATACTACCCGGACGGCAAGGTGTTAGAAATGTCGGAATTTCACAAAGGGTTTTTAAACGGCGTGTGCAAAGTATATACACCGGAAGGGGATTTGCGTTCGGAATGTACGTACAAAAACGATAAACTGGTGGGCGATAAAATCATCTATCATCCCAACGGCACCATTGCCCTCATATCCCCCCACAAAGACGGCAAACCCAACGGCGTAACGAAGAAATTTAGCGACACGGGCGAACTGATGGAAGAATGGTTTTTTGAGGAAGGCATTTTGACGCTCAAAAAATCCAAATAAGTTTCCAACGGAAATAAAAAAGCGAAACAGTTTTTGGCTGTTCCGCTTTTTTGTGAAAAACAACACCACTATGGCATACTGTATGCACGGTAAGTGGCAGTATCGTCATCTGTTCTGGTCCCTTTCCAAAGTCCTTGGCAATAACTTCCCATCGGTTCTGTAAATACAACCCCATTACTTTTACGCTCTGCGCAGTACAGAGCACCCTGCGCCGATTCCCCACTTGAAGCAACCAAAGTTTTGGCAAATCCCGCGCCCTTATACTTTCCGTTCAATCGTCCCATAAATAACGAAAGAGCGCCTTCACTGGAATGATACATCTGCAACGACCATTCCCCGTTAGAGCGTGTATCTACAACGCCATAAGAACTTGCAAAAATCGCACACCATTTCTCATTTCCCGTCCAACTGTCCATATCTACATCCAACTCCTCAAAACTTGTCGGATATGCACCGCTGGCCATATAAAAAGTTTGCACGGCCTGCGCGATGGAATTGAGTACCACCAGGGCTTGCGCACCGCGCGATTTTTCTACCGCTTTTGTGTATTGCGGCAACGCCACTGCCGCAAGTATGCCGATAATCAAAACGACCACTAACAATTCAATAAGTGTAAAACCACTCAATTTACCCGACGGATCCTTTTTCATAACAAACCTCTTTTTTACTAGGTCTTTCTTACATATAGAATATAGCAAAAAAACAATATCAAAGGTTTGATATATTTTTCCTGAAACAGAAAGGGGTTCCCCATCCTACGGCAAGAGACTCGGGGCCCAGGCGCTAAATAGGTCTTTTGGCCCTTTTTTTTATACGAAAGTTTTACTAACGTATGAGTATGAGGAAATCTATTGCCGGACGTTTCTTACTAATTTCACTGCTTTGCGCTTTAACAACGTTCCCGTTGGCTGCACAAAAACGGCCTCGGCGCGCGGCTACGGCTAAACATACCTCTCATGCTTCTTACTCTTCGCACAAAAAGGTAAAACCATCCTCTCGCTTGTCCACACAAACACCCACCGCGTGGCGCCGCGAGATATCACCGGCTGTCCAAACCGGCCATGTGCACAAACAAGACAAAATTTCACATACTCAAGTCCGTTGGATATCGTCACTCTTACCGGAGAAAAATACCCACACCACCAAAACGCTTTTACGCGCCCTGCCGCAAATATGGGCCGCACAGCAACGTTATGAAAACACCACCTTGTTTAGCGAGTTTATCCGTCAATATTATGACCAACATTTCGGGATGCTTTCCCCCCACTTAAAAACATTATTTGACCAGATTTCCTCGTTTGAAGATGAAGCAATAGAAATAGAAGTTACAAAACGGATTTCCTATTTAGCGCAAAACAAAGAATTGATTGCCCAAGCCGCACTTCCCGAGGTAAGCACCTTGCCGGAACAGGCGTTTCGTTTGCGGTATTTGGCCGATATTGCCACCCTCACTCCCGGCAATTTTAATCCAAAGCACTTGGTGCTATCCATAGAGCGCCGCATGTCTGTCAATCCGCAAAAAGATTTTCCGCTCCGGCACGTGAGCGGACGAGCCATGTTTAAAGTCGGGCAAGAATTTTATCCGGTCTTCGGTTATAACGGGCCGTTGGATCATATCACCCACCTGTACCGCTTCTTATTAAACGGTACCCACAAAAACAAACAATTAACCGTTATCTACGACGAAACCACCCGCGCACTTGCCATTTATAACCACGACAAAACATTTTGGTTGCGGCTTTCATCGCATGAATATTCTTCACCGGAGCGGCTGCATCTGCACCTCAACGAATTACGTCCCGTAGATTTTATCAATTCTTACGGAGTGGAAAGTCACGACCAAATCAACTGCAACCTCTCTATTCCGCTTTCCGTGCCCGAGAATTTACCCAGTCACAACGTACAAGATTTTCTGTATCAACAACTTATTGTCAACCCCGTTAAATTTTGGAAAGGCAACGACCACGTCACTATCGAACGCCGCCCTATTTTTTAGCGGGAAATTTTGAAAATTATTAGTATAATAAGGGTATGCAGACTTTCCCTCTTTTTGAGTTTGATAAACATCAAGCCATGAATTTGGAAACCACTTCACTCATCGGCATTGATGAAGCCGGGCGCGGCCCGTTAGCCGGCCCCGTGGTGGCGTGCGCGTGTTTTATCCCCGATGAACTCGGTCCTTCTTTTGCCGATGTAAACGATAGTAAAAAACTCACTGCCGCCAAACGCAACGAAGTGTTTGAACGACTGACCCATTCGGAAGTGTTGTATGGAGTCGGTTTTGCTACCGCAGCCGAAATTGACCAACTCAACATTTTGCAAGCCACTTTCTTGGCCATGCGCCGCGCCGCACAAAAATTCGTAAATATTCCCCATGCCGTCGCCCTGATTGACGGCCCTTACACAGCCGCCGGGCTGGAAATGCGCCAACAGGCCGTTGTAGACGGGGATGCTAAATCCTTGGTCATTGCTGCGGCCAGTATTATTGCCAAAGTCACGCGGGACCGCTACATGGAAGAATTGGATAAAATCTACCCCGGTTACAACTTTGCCGGACATAAAGGGTACGGCACGCCCAAACACCTAAAAGCACTTGCCGAACTGGGCCCGTGCAAGGAACACCGCACGTCTTTCTCGCCGGTGCGCAACGCATTACACCACCCCGCATTGCCCTTATGACAACACACAAACAAATCGGCAACCGAGGCGAAGAACAAGCAGTTCAATTTTTACGCAAACAAGGGTATAAAATCCTGGCTCGGAATTTTTCCACCGCGGTGGGTGAGTTGGACATTGTAGCCCAAGAGAAAAAGACGCTTGTTTTTGTGGAAGTCAAAACGCGCGCGTCCAATGCGTTTGGCGGTCCGATTGCCGCCGTTACCTCCGCTAAACAACAACGCATGGTACGCGCAGCGATACAATATATTAAAGCAACCACCCCAAAATTTGATAGTATAAGATTTGACGTAATAGGCATCTTGCCGGATTCGTTGGAGCATATCCCCAACGCATTTATTCCGCCGCGGATGACCTTATAACTTGGAGGAAACTATGCCGCAACTTGCACAAATCAAAAAAGCCGTTAGTTTTATCAACAAGAAAACAAAGAATTTCAAACCCACCATCGGGCTGATTGCCGGTTCGGGTTTGGGGTGGGCCATTCCGCCATTAGAGAAAAAAGTAATCGTACCCTATACGGCCATTCCCGGATTTTTGCAAAGTACGGTACCCGGGCATGCGGGCAATTTGATTTTCGGCGAATATAAAGGCACTAAAATTGTGGTAATGCAAGGTCGCTTTCACTTCTATGAAGGATACCAAATGAAAGAGTTCGCCATTTCCGTACGCACACTTAAAATGCTAGGTGTGGAAAAACTGCTCGTTTCGGGCGCGGTAGGGTCTATGGATAAACAACTCCCCCCCGGTTCCTTGTGCGTGCTTAAAGATCACATCAATTTTATGTGTAACAATCCGCTCATCGGCAACAGCCGCGAGCCGGAATTCGGCCCCATGTTTTTTGACTTATCCGAAGCGTACGATAAACCCATGCGCAAAATTACATTAGCCGCGTGCAAAAAAATTGGGCTCAAAGCCAAAGAAGGCGTATATATCTCCGTTACCGGGCCCAACTTTGAAACCCCCAGCGAAATCCAAATGTTCAAAAAGTGGGGTGCAAGCGTGGTGGGTATGTCCGTCGTACCGGAAGTATTAGTGGCGCGCCAATGCGGCATGAAAGTATTGGGGTTAGCCGTCGTAACAAACATGGGTTGCGGTATTGAAAAGAAACCGCTTTCGCACGAACAAACCATTCGCGAATCTAAAAAAGCGGAAATCAACTTCAAAAAACTCATGGAAATCTTGTTCGTAAAACTATAAGATAATTTGTCCGCGCGGTAACCTGCCGCGCGGACTTTTTTGTATGGCAAAAGATATTAAACGACTCGGCAAAGAAACGCTTGTATACGGCACGTCAACGGTGTTGGCGCGGCTACTCAATTTTTGTCTGGTGCCGTTTTATACCTATTACTTACTCCCCGGCGACTACGGAATTATTGCCACCATCTTTGCGGCGGTAGCCCTGTTTAACGTCGTATTTTTGTTTGGCATGGACCAAAGTTATTTGCGCTTTGCCAGTGACGCCGCCGATAAAAACAAAGTGTTCCGCCAATGCTTTTACGGCGTTTTACTAAACGGACTTGTATTGGGAGGGCTGTTGTGGTTGTTTAACGCTGCCGCCGCGCGGATTATCGGCATTCCGCCCCAAACAAGTTATTTATTAAAACTGGCTGCCGCGATTTTATTCTTAGATGTTCTAAACATGATTCCGTTTACCAAGTTGCGCTTAGAGCGGCGCGCGTGGTATTTTGCAGGCGTGCGGACGGCTTCTATCGTTGTAAACGTACTTGGGAACATTTATTTTATCGCGGTATTACACAAAGGAATAGCCTCTATTTTATGGGCCAATATTTTCGCGTCGTTGGCCTCGCTTTTATTACTTTCCCCCGTTGTGTACAGCGAACTAAAAAAGAATTGGTCTTTCCGTTTTGATACGCAGTTGGAACGCGAATTATTACGCTTTGCCTGGCCGTTTGTACCGTCTGGCCTGGCCAGTTTGTTTGTCAGCGTAATTGATAAGCCGATTTTGGTACATTTAGCCGGCCCCGCGCAAGTAGGCATCTATCAGGCCAATTTCAAAATCGGCGTGTTTATGATGCTGATTGTTTCTATGTTTGACCAAGCCTGGCGACCGTTTTTTCTTGCCCATGCCAAAGATGAGGACGCGAAAGATACGTTTGCGCGTGTATTCTCGTTTTTTGTGGCAATTGCCGGGTGGGTGTTATTAGGACTCGTCTTCTTAATGCCTGATATTATCCAAAGCAATTTATTTGGCTCTTTCCACCTAATTGCTCCCGCTTACTGGAGCGGGCTGCCTGTTATTCCGCTCGTTTTAAGCGGCTATTTCTGCTACGGGTTGTATGTAAACTTTATGATTGGCCCGGTACTGACGAAAAAAACGCGCGTACTGTTATGGATTACGTTACTGGGCGCGGCAGTCAGCATCACCACCAATTTAACGCTTGTACCGCATCTGGGTATTTTGGGTGCGGGTTGGGCGGTGGCTCTCAGTTACGGCGCGATGGCAATGGCA
>CACXER010000072.1 GCA_902766765.1 uncultured Elusimicrobium sp.
CCGCGCCACGAGTAAATACTCTGGTCCGGGTCGCCCACCACGCACAGTTTGCGGTGCTGGGCGGCGAGGATCTTGGTAATGAGGTACTGGGTGCGGTTCGTGTCCTGGTATTCGTCTACCAAAATATATTGGAAAAACGATTGGTAGTAATTGCGGATGTCTTCGTGGTCGCGCAGTAAAACGGCTGTTTTGACAAGTAAATCGCCAAAGTCTAACGCGCCGGCTTCTTTTAACTTTTGTTCGTAGCGGCGGTAAATTTCTGCGGCGCGGATTTTGGTATCTAGGCCGGACGCGGTAGCCGATTGCATCATGGTTTCGGGCGAAATCATATCGTCCTTGGCGCGCGAAATTAAACTGACGAGTTGGTTGACTTCTTTTTTGGGCTCTTTGACTCCCATTTGCTCAAGCAGCAAGGTAACTACTTTTTTCTGGTCGTTTTCGTCGTAAATGGCAAAATCTTTGGAGAGGTTTAACACGCCCGCGTGCTGGCGCAAAATCCGCACGCCAAACGAGTGGAACGTATGAATCCACACCCGCCGTGCATTACCGGGTACAAGTTGCTCCACGCGCTCGCGCATTTCTCCGGCGGCTTTGTTGGTAAAGGTAACCGCTAAAATGCGCGACGGGTTATAACCCTCTGCAATAAGTTTGGCAATTTTAGTGGTAAGCGTTTTTGTTTTTCCGGTACCCGCCCCGGCCACAATGAGGCACGGCCCGCCGTCGTAATTGACGGCGGCGAGTTGTTGCGGGTTAAGAGAATTTAATGCATCTTGCAAGGTCATTTGAGTTTTAGTTGTACAAACGTTTCAATGTGGTCCGTGTGCGGGAAAAAGTCAAACGCTTCCACGTGTAAAATTTCATAATGTTGCGTTAGCATTTTCAAATCGTTAGCCAGCGTTACCGGGTTGCACGAAATATACAGCACATTTTCCACGCCGCTTTCCGCCACTGCCTTGCACGCTTTGGGGTGCATGCCGCCGCGGGGCGGGTCCAAAATGATGAGTGCGTCTTTTTTCTCAATCGGTTGCTCTTTGACGAAATCTTCCACCTTGGCGCAGAAAAATTGCACGTTTTTTACGCCGTTTAGTTTTGCGTTTTCAATGCCGTTGTAAATGGCGGGCGCCACACTTTCCACACAAATTGACTTCTCGCACAAGTCGGCGCACGACAAAGAAAAACTGCCCGCGCCGCCGTACAAATCGTAAATTTTCTTGGGTGCTAATTTTTTAACAAACCCGCGCACGCGGCTGTACATTTTTTGTGCGGTCTTTGTGTTCGTCTGAAAAAACGATTGCGGCGAAAGTTTGAAAACCACTTCGCGCTCTTGTTGGCCGTTTTCGTTCGTCAAAATAATTTTTTCAAAAATATGGTCTTTGCCTTTTAGCACGCGTAAACTTTCCGGCGCGGCGGTGTCAGCCAGGCCCGTGTTGACAGCCGCCATAATGTTGGCGTTTGGCAAAACCGACTCCACTGCGGCCACAAAAGTTTTTTCGTTAAAATCGTCTGTTACAAAAAGGACTACAATCTGTTCACCGGTGTTTTTGCCCTCGCGCACCAAGAGATGGCGCAGAACGCCTGTATGTTTGCGCGTATCGTAATACGGCAAATTTTCAGTCGTGGCCCAGGCGCGCAACGCGTCTAACAGCGGTACTAATTTTTCGCTAAATAAAAGGCACTCACTGATTTCCACCGCCCGGTCAAAGCGGCCTTTGTACTTAAAACCAAGCGCCTGTTCAAACTCCAGCGGGCGGGTTTTGTTGGCGGGGTCTTTTTTGTTGTAATCGTCGCGCCATTTGACTTGGTGGCAAAACCCAAGTTCCACTTTATTTCTGAAATAAAACGGATTGTCTGTTTGGGTAACGGGGATTTTTTGCGTCCAAAAATCACGCAAGATTTCTTGCAATTTGGCTTGTTTTTTAGCCACTTGCTCGTCGTAGGATAAGTTTAACAGCGCGCAGCCGCCACACACGCCGAAATGTTTACACGTTTGATTAGGCATTGATTTTAAACAGGCAAACGTCGCCGTCCTTTACGATATAGTCTTTGCCCTCGGAACGGATTAAACCGTGTTCGCGCAGCGCCTTTTCCGAACCGTATTTGACGAGGTCATCAAACGTATATACGTCGGCGCGGATGAAACCTTTTTCAAAATCGCTGTGAATTTTGCCGGCCGCTTGCGGTGCGGTGCAACCTACAGGGATAAGCCAACTGCGCACTTCCACTTCTTCCCCGGCGGTAAAATAGGTGCACAGGTTTAACAACTTCATCCCCTCGCGCACGACTTTTTCAAGCCCGGTGTAGTCGCTACCCGTTTCGGCCAGAAACGCATGTTTTTCTTCTTCGGAAAATTCGGCAATATCGGCTTCAAATTTGACGCACAACTCCACAAAGCCCGCCCCGTTTTCCTGGGCATACTTAGCCACTTTGGCGGCGTTTTCTTCATTGCGTTTTTCGCTGTTGTTGCCTACATATAAGACGGGTTTGGACGTTAAAAATTGATATTCTTTTAATTCTTCCGGCTCTAAGCCCAGCGACGAAACGGGCTTGCCGTTTTCCAGCGCGGCTTTGATTTCTTTCATGCGCTCAAAGGCGGCCACGGCATCTTTCTTGCCGGATTTGGCGTTGCTGGCGAGCCGGTCGCAGATTTTAGTAGCACTTTCCAAATCGGCGAGCATAAGTTCGGTATTGATGACTTCAATATCGCGCAACGGATCCACGGAGTTCATCACGTGCGTTACGTTTTCGTCCTCAAACAAACGTACGACGTGGATAATAGCGTCCACTTCGCGGATGTTGGCTAAAAATTTATTGCCGAGCCCTTCACCTTGGCTCGCACCTTTGACGATACCGGCGATATCTACAAACTTGATAAACGCGGCGGTTTTCTTGGGCGGTTTAAACATTTCAAAGAGTTTATCTAACCGTTTGTCGGGTATAGGCACAATGCCGACGTTGGGCTCAATGGTGCAGAACGGATAGTTGCTTGCTTCCGCACCTGCACACGTAAGTGCGTTAAATAGGGTAGATTTGCCGACGTTGGGCAGACCGACGATACCGATTTCCATGAAAATACTCCTTGAAGAAAAAATGCTAAAAGTCTAATAGACATTTTAGCATTTATGAAAGGACATGAAAAAACACTAATTGGAAATTGCACGGCGGATAATGGTACTATCACTGCCCAGATCCGGCCCCATGGATTTGCAAATAGACACGGCCAACGAGTCCGTAGGAGTTGCGGCACAGTATATTTGACTGTTTGTCCACGCATGTTCAAAAGGGGCCACCACACGCAAAGTCATTCCTAAACTTGTTGGGCTGGCTTGTATATTGGTTAAACTTACGATATTACAGTTCCACTGGGATGGGCACGAGCCGGACACACTTAAACTGTCCATATCATCGGTATATTCTCCATTGGCTAAATAGTAAATTTCTTCGGCTTCTTGAACGGCTTTTAAATAGGCCACGGCTGACATTAAACGGCTTTTTAAGACGGCTTTTTGATACTGCGGCAGCGCCACGGCTGCAAGTATGCCGATGATTAAGACGACGACTAAAAGTTCAATAAGGGTAAATGCTTTTGTATTTTTCATGTTATTTGCTCCTTTCTTGTTTTTTGCCTGACACTCTATTATTGTTTTTTTTTTTTGGTTTGTCAAGTCCTTTTTTAATTGCGTAGGCGGTCTGTTATTATATAGAATAATTTCTAAGGAGCAATTTTTATGGATATTACCAAGAAAGACGTAGAACTGGCGGGCAAACTGGCCAATATGCGTATCAGCGCCGAAGAAACCGCTTTATATGAGAACCAACTCAAAGCCCTTTTTAATTGGGTGCAAGAATTATCTGCCGTCAATACGGACGGTGTGAAGTTGTCCCAATCCGACTTGGCGGCTTTTGTCCGCCCCGATGTGCCTGTGCAAAACGCGGTCCTTGCGCAAGAATTACGTGACGACTTTGCCGCGCAAGAAAACGACTGCGCCAAAGTCAAGAAGGTGCTGTAATATGATGACGATTTCTCAAATTATTCACGCCATTACATCCGGCGAAAAAACGGCGGAACAGATTACGCGCGAATCCTTGTCTATCATCGCGCAGACAAATCCGGAAATCAACGCGTTTGTAGAAGTGTTTGAACAAGACGCGCTTGCCCAGGCCCAAGCCGTGGATGCTAAAAAAGCCCGCGGTGAAAAATTAGGTGCGCTTGCCGGCGTTCCGGTGGCTATTAAGGATAACATTTTATATAAGGGCCACAAGGCGACTTGCTGTTCCAAAATGCTCGCCAATTACGTGGCGTCCTACACGTCTACCGTGGTGGAAAAATTACTCGCGGCCGATGCGGTCATTATCGGGCGCACCAACATGGACGAATTTGCCATGGGCAGCAGCAACCAAACTTCCGCATACGGCCCCGTGAAAAACCCGGTAGACACAGAGCGTGTCCCCGGCGGCAGTTCCGGCGGTAGTGCCGCGGCCGTAGCGGCGGGCATGGTGCCGTTGGCACTCGGCACGGACACGGGTGGTTCCGTGCGGCAACCGGCCAGTTTTTGCGGAGTAGTGGGTGTGAAGCCCGGCTACGGCCGCATTTCGCGTTATGGGGTGGTATCGTTTGCGTCCAGCGCCGACCAAGTGGGTGTGCTCGCGGCCAATGTGGAAGATGCGTCTATCGGCCTGGAAGTTATCTCCGGCAAGGACGTGCATGATTCTACGTCGTTAGAGGCACCTGTTCCGGCGTATACAAAACAATTTACGCCCGATCTAAAAGGCCTCAAAATCGGACTGCCCAAAGGATTTTTAGATGGTTTGTATGAAGATATTAAAGAGCGGCTCTTGGCGGCGGCCAAGGAACTCAAAAAACTCGGCGCCGAAATGGTGGACGTAGATGTGCCGCTGGCCAAATATTCGGCCCCGGTGTATTACATTGTTACAAGCGCCGAGGCCAGTTCCAATTTGGGTCGTTACGACGGTATCCGCTACGGATATTCCGCCCAAAACGCGCCTGATTTGCACGCGTATTACGAAGATTCCCGCGCGCTGTTTGGCTTGGAAGTGAAAAAGCGCATTATCATCGGTACGTATGCGCTGACATCTAAACGCTACGAAGAGTGCTTTGTCAAAGCGATGAAAGTGCGCGAACTAATCAAACAAGATTTCAAAAAAGTGTTTGAACAAGTGGACGTTCTTTTGACGCCCACCTCGCCTACGACGGCATTTCGTTTAGGTAAAGAGGGCAAAAATCCGCTTTCTTTGTATTTGGCAGACTTGTACACGTGCCCGGGCAATATCGGCGGACTGGCCGGTATTAGCATCCCGTACGGCAACGACAAAAAAGGTTTGCCCGTCGGCGTGCAATTTTACGGGCCGATTTTACAAGAAGAAAAAATCTTAAACGCGGCGCATTGTTTGGAGAAAACACTATGATCGTTTCCGAATTTTCGTGCGGTGGCGTGGTGCTAGACGGGAAGAAAGTCCTTATCATCCAAGTCAAAAATATGAAAGGCAAAAAGATTTGGACGTTCCCCAAAGGCCATATTGAAGCGGGGGAAACACCCCGTCAGGCCGCTTTGCGCGAAGTGTTGGAAGAAACGGGTTACAAAGCCGCGATTATTTACCCCATGATTCGCGTGAAATACGCGTTCACTTTTCAAGGAAACTACATCAAAAAAATGGTGCAGTGGTACCTGATGAAAAAGTTAGGCCGTATCGGCAAGCACGACGCATCTGAAATTATTGCCATACGGTGGGTATCACTCCCCAAAGCCCACGAACTGGTGCAATATCCCAGCGATATCCGTTTATTGGATATGCTGATGGCATCTATGCATATTCAAATGCCTCC
>CACXER010000073.1 GCA_902766765.1 uncultured Elusimicrobium sp.
AATTTCCAAATTAGCACGGCTTGTGGAAGTGTTTGCGCGCCGGCTTCAAATTCAAGAAAAACTCGTCGCACAAATTGCCGATAGTTTGATGGAAACGTTGCACCCGCACGGCGTGATGGTGGTGTGCAAAGCCAAACACATGTGTATCAGTTCGCGCGGCATTGAAAAGCACAACGCCGTCATGGTGACAAGTGCCATCCGCGGGGCATTTAAGAAGTTGGAAGTTCGCAGCGAATTTTTAGAAATGATTAAATAAGAGCCCGTATGAAAAAAATTCTTGTTGTGTTGTTACTTTGCGTGATGTGTGCAGGGGCGTTTGCCCAAACTCTTACGGCAGATACTCGCTTGGTTGTAAGCCATTCGTCAAAAGAACTTGAAAAATTTTACGCACAAAGAAAACCGCCCTTTTTAGCTGTTTATCAAAAAAACGGAAAAACGCTTGTCTTGTTAGCCGCAAGCCATGGGCCGCAATCGCTCCCGGCGGTGCAATATGTGTTTAATACCTATCATCCCAACATAGCCCTCATTGAAAGAGAACCGGGCTTTCCCATAAGCGGTTGCCAAGAACACGAAGATGCTTATACCGCTGCCTTGAGTGCAAAAAACAATATCCCGCTGGTGCGCACCGATGCCGATTTAAGCAAACAATGGGAATACGCTAAAAAAAATGGGTTTTCCTACAACGATTTCCAGATGGTTTGGATAATTCGCAGTGCATACGGCTTTGCCAAATACGAAGGCAAACAAACTAACGCCGCGCAAGAAATTAAAGACTATAAGCGCACCGTTCATAACCCGGCGTGGGGTGAATTATTTACCGAAGAGCGCCTGTTGGCATATTTTCAACAACACTACGGCAAAGATTTCAACACAACCGATTTTATTCCGTTTTATTTAGATTTGATGGAAGTATCCCCTAAAAAGTGGGTCAAAAAAACGCCTTTTTACAAAATTATGCACGACAAACCCGACGTACGCAGCGTGTTTATGTTGGAAAATATAGCCGCCGCCCTTAACCAGGAACAAGTGGTATTTAGTGAAATGGGCGCAGGCCACTTTATGGACATCCATAAAGCCCTTAAAAAAATGTTAGGTAAGCCGCAATATATTGCGGCAGACCAAATTCCGCCGCAAACCTTGTGGAAAGAGTGCAATTTAAAGGGCTTACAGGAAAAAGTACTCATACAATAATATGCCGCAACTCTGGGGAATTTTAAACGCAACGCCGGACTCATTTTACGACGGGAACCCAAATAACAAATTGGACGTACTTTTGGCGCGCGCGGCGGCGTACGTTCAACAAGGGGCCGACGTCCTGGATATCGGCGGCGAGTCCACCCGCCCCGGGTCTACCCCGGTCAGCGAGGAGGAAGAAATCGCCCGCGTGTTACCTTTAATTAAAGCCGCACGCGCGCGCTGGCCGCAACTTCCCCTTTCTTTAGATACGCGCCATGTATCCGTTGCCAAGGTCGGGTTGGAAAATGGCATTTCCATTGTCAACGATGTAAGCGGCAACCCCACGCCGGAACTTTTTTCACTCGTTAAAGAGCACCATGCACAACTGGTTATCATGCATACGCGCGGTACACCGCAAACCATGCAAACCCAAACCAATTACAAAGACTTACTGGGCGAAGTAAAAGATTTTTTAGCCGAAAAAATTGCCTTGGCAGAAAAACACGGCCTCACCAAAAACCAACTGATTATAGATGTAGGATTCGGCTTTGCCAAAACACGTGAGCAAAATTATGACTTGCTAAAACACTTAAAATTTTTTAAAGATTTAAATATACGGCTTTTGGTGGCACTTTCGCGCAAGCGTTTTTTAAGCCAAGAAAACGATACACCGCAAGACCGGTTGCCGCAAACCTTGGCCGCGCACTTAATTGCTCTACAGCAAGGCGCGGACATTTTGCGCGTGCACGACGTAAAAGAAACTAGGCAAGTGCTTGATTTTTATCAAGAATGGGAGGAAAACAAATGAAGAAAATTTCACTCACCCAATGCGGCGAGTTTACCGCCGCACACAGCCACGACGGCACATTAAATGAGCCCAGCCACGAACATCATTTCACGTATCAAGTTACGTTTTTTGGCCCGCTCAATAGCGAGGGATTTTTAATTGATTTTCGCGAAGTAGCACAATTTCTGCAAACGCATATCAATTCTTATTTAGAACACGCCGATTTAAACGCCCTCTTTCCGTATCCGACAACAGAGAACCTGGCTATCTGGATTTTTGAACACGTGCGGGCGCAATATCCCCAACTCGTGCGTGTGCGCGTGTACGAAGCGCCGGATCGCTGGGCCGATTATAACGGAGAAGAAAACCCCGCCCAACAACTCCACGAGCCAACACCGGTCCAAACGCATCATGCACAGGCCGTCATCGCGCTAGGCAGCAACATCGCTCCGGAAAAAGAAAATCTGGACCGCGCCGTTAAAGCACTTAGTGCACTGGGGACAGTTACACAAGTTTCTCCTTATATTGTTTCCGAGCCGGAAGGATTTTCCGACCAGGCGGATTTTGTCAATGCGGTACTGATTTTGCAGACGGATTACAAGCCGCTGGAACTGCTTAAAAAATTAAAAGCGTTGGAAACAGAACTGGGCCGCACACCGACGTTCCCCAATGGGCCGCGTGTGATTGATTTAGATATTTTATTCTATAACGATCAAATTATTTTTGAGGACGATGACAATTTCCCGCTATTTATCCCCCACCCGCGTTTACACGAGCGGGAATTTGTATTAAAACCCCTTTCTTATATCCTGCCGGATTACGTGCACCCCAAATTACAAAAGCCGGTATATCAATTGTACCGGGAACTCATGAAAAAAAAGGGCGCACCATCTTGCCGGATATTGTAGAATATAAAGGTCAGCAGTATATTTTAAATAAGGAGAGACAAATGAAAAAAGTAATGACCGTTTTGGCAGCCGCTTTGTTGTTAGGCGCCTGCCATTGCAGCAAATGCACCAACATGCCTAACCGCTCCAACACGTGCGCGCAGGCCTCTTGCCAATGCAAGAAACACCATCACAAAAAAGGCTGCCAATGCCCGAAGTGTCAAAAAGAAGGCTGCTTTAAAAAAGCCGAAAAACCGGCCCCGGCTCCTAAACCGGTAGCCAAACCGGCTCCGAAAGTAGCCGACGACGCCGCGTTAGCCGAAGTTGCTCACGTCAGCAAAAAAGCCGACAACAGCGCGGTGCTTTCTTTCAAAGAACCGATCAACTTCGGTCACAACAGCGATGAAATTCAACCCGAATCCCTCACGCAAATCAAAAAGACGGCCAACGTCTTGAAAAAATACCCCAACGCTCATGTACGCGTTGCCGGTCATACGGACTCGTTGGGCCATCCGGACTACAACGTAGACTTGTCTGAACGCCGCGCCCAAGCGGTTGCCAAACAACTCGTCAACCACGGTGTAGCCGCTGAAAACGTATCCTTCATCGGTTACGGCGCTGCCCGCCCGGTAGCCACCAACAAAACCAAAGAAGGTCGCGCTCAAAACCGCCGTGTGGAATTGGAAGTAACCAATAAATAAGTTACTTTATATATAAAAACCCCCGCTCGTTTGAGCGGGGGTTTTTGTTTTGCAATTTTTACAAGGGAAAAAGTCTTTACTTCTTAAACATTTCCGTGGCACGGTCAAAAATGCCGTTGCAATAGGCAATTGCCAACCCA
>CACXER010000074.1 GCA_902766765.1 uncultured Elusimicrobium sp.
AAATTGGTGCCGTTCGGGGAATATATCCCGTTAGAAAATCTTATCCGTAAATTATTTCCGCAAGTAACGATTCTGGGCGAACTAGGGCAGTTTACTCCGGGCGAACGTGTGCAGCCACTACTTAATATGGGGGGGACCCTGTTGGGGAGCACCTTGTGTTATGAGGCCATTTTTCCGCAATTATGGTTGAGCCAAGCTCGTCAAGGGGCACATATGTTTGTCAATCTGACGAACGATGCGTGGTTCTTTGATACGGCGGCCCCGCATCAACATTTGGCCGCCAATGTGTTGCGTGCGGTGGAAACCGGGCGGACGGTGTTGCGTGCGGCCAATACAGGCATTTCGGCGGTTATTGATCCTTTCGGTCGTATTGAACAAATGACGCCGCTTTTTAAACCGGTACTTCTTACCTCGCAGATTTCAGCGGCAAAAACAGCCGGTACGGTATATACTATGTACGGCAATTTATGGATATGGATTTGCGCTTTTATCTTTTTTAGTGTGCTTATTTTTGCCATGGTTTTTATGTATGAATAATGTTGAATTTAAAGATGTAGAACAGCAAGTAAACGATTTATCGGCCCGGGTGGCTAAGATAGAAACAATTGATGACATTGCCGGCAAACAGCGTGAACTGGCCGAATTGGAAGCCATCTCAGCCGCGCCTGAATTTTGGAACGATACCCAAAAAGCCAAGGAAATCAGCCGACAATTAGACTTTTTAAAAAGCGCCATAGAGACGTTCCGCTCGCTGCAAAAAAAAGTAGAGGACGACCGCGCTTTGTTTGAATTGTGTAAAGAAATGCAAGATGAAACGGAACTGGCTGCATTGGCTGCTTCCTTGCAAGAAACCGAAAAACAAGTCGCCCAAAAAGAAGGCGAAATCCGCCTGTGTGAACCGAACGATAAGCTCAACGCTATTTTAACTATCCACGCCGGAGCCGGAGGGACCGAATCGTGTGATTGGGCACAAATGCTCGTGCGTATGTATACGCGTTGGGCCGAACAACACGGCTTTAAATTTTCCGTATTAGATGCGCAACCCGGCGAAGAAGCCGGTATTAAAACGCTCAGCGCTATGGTAGAAGGCCCCTTTGCGTATGGCTATTTAAAAGGCGAAAACGGCGTGCACCGTTTGGTGCGTGTATCGCCGTTTGATGCCAATGCCCGGCGGCATACATCATTTGCTTCATGTGATGTGCTGCCGGATATTGATGAAGATATCAACATTGATATCCCGGAAAAAGATATCCAATTGGAAACGTCCCGCGCGGGCGGCCACGGCGGCCAAAATGTCAATAAGGTGGAATCCGCCGTACGTTTATTGCATATCCCTACCGGTATTGTTGTTTCGTGCCGTATTGAACGCAGCCAATTGCAAAACCGTCAAACGGCGATGAAGATGTTAAAAGCCAAGTTGTACGAATTGGAAATGGATAAGAAACGTTCGGAAGCCGAAAAACGCTACGGCCAAAAAGGGGAAATTGCGTGGGGCCACCAAATCCGTTCATACGTATTTATGCCCTATCAACTTGTTAAAGATTTGCGCAGCGGGTACGAAACTTCCCAAATTACGGCTGTTATGGACGGCGATTTGGATCCGTTCATTTTGGCGTATTTAAATTACGAAGCCGAACATAAAAAATAATGACCGGACTTTACATTCATATTCCGTTCTGTAAACAGAAGTGCAATTATTGCGATTTCGCTTCGTTTGCGGGGCGGGATTTTTTACGGGATGATTATTTAGCCGCGCTTGCACAAGAGGCCGCACGCTACGCCACGGATACGTGCCGGACGCTTTATGTGGGAGGCGGCACGCCAAGCGTGTTGACCGTTTCCCAGTTAGAAAAACTGGTTGCCTTGGTAGAAAAAAATTTTTTACCTATTTCCGCGTTTTCGGAAAGTACGTTTGAAGCCAACCCGGAAAGTTTAACTTCGGAAAAAATTGCCTTTTTAACATCCTTTGGTTTTAACCGCTTTAGTGTGGGGCTGCAGAGTTTTCACGACGATGAATTGAAATTGTTGGGCCGTGTGCATACCTCTGCGGATTTTTTACGCGCCTTTGAATCTTTACGCAAAAACGGAGCAAAAAATATCAATGTGGATTTGATTGCCGGGCTTCCCGGTCAATCGTTGGAAATGTTTTTACAAAGTTTGGAAAAACTGATATCTTTGGCTCCGGAACATATTTCCGTCTATGGCTTACAAATTGAAGAAGGTACGCCGTTTTTTGAACGCGGAATTGTGTGTGACCAACTGCTTATGCGTCGGATGTTGGAAGAAACACGTGTTCGGTTGCAACGAGCCGGATATCATCATTATGAAATTTCCAATTTCGCTCGTCCCGGGTATGAATCGCAACATAATACGCATTACTGGCAATACGGGCAGTATATCGGCCTGGGTAGCGCGGCGGCCTCGTTTATGGGGGGGATTCGGCGGCAAAATACGCCGGATATTTGCGAATATATTCGTTTGATTGGCGAAGGGAAAAACGCACAAATAGATGCGGAAGAATTATCCGGCCAAGCCCGCGAAGGCGAAAAATTAGTCGTGGGGCTTCGTCAATTAGACGGCGTGGAAATCAGCCCGCTTCAAAAGCAATTTTTCGGCACGGAAATAGAGAAACATATTCACAACGGGCTTCTCGTTCGCGACGGGAAAAAGGTAAAATTGAGTGAGGAAGGTTTGTTTGTAGCCAACGAAGTCTTTTGCAGTTTCGTGGCGCCCTTTGAAAACGTATGAAGATAACTGCTATCCCGACGGATTTATTTACACCCCGGGCCGATTTACCTGCCTTTATCGTGCACCATATTCCTACCGTTAAAGAAGGTGTTGTGCTGGCGGTGGCGTCTAAATTATTGTGCTTGTGGAAAGGTGAAATTTTGCCGTATGAGTCTGCCGCGCAAAAAGAAGAACTTATCAAAAGCGAAAGCGAGTGGGCCTTAAAGACGCCGCTTTGTTGGCTGACTATCAAAGACGGTATGGTAATGACAAATGCCGGTATTGATGAGTCCAACGCCGATAAACAGTTGCTTTTGCTGCCCACGAACCTGTATCAACTTGCGTACGAATTGCGTCAAACCTTACAACAAAAATGGGGTGTTAAAAAACTGGGACTTGTGATTACGGATAGCATGATTTTGCCTTTGCGCGCCGGTGTGATTGCCGCCGCGGTGGCGTATGCCGGTTTTAAGGGAGTTCGTGATTTGCGCGGCAAAACCGATTTGTTTGGGCGGCGGCTGGAAGTTACTTTAGTCAATGTGGCCGATTCGTTAGCCACGGCGGCAGCACTAGAAATGGGGGAAAGCAACGAGCGCCGACCCCTGGCCGTTATAGAAGCAGCCCCCGTTGATTTTGTGGACGAAGTGCCCCCAAATGAAATAAAATATCCTGTAGCAAACGATTTATATACACCGCTTTTTCGAGCAGCGGGGTATACAAAAAAAGGAGAATAGAATGATGAAAGATATGTTTAACGAATTTAAGAAATTCGTTATGCGCGGAAGCGTGATTGATATGGCCGTCGGTATCATTATCGGCGGTGCGTTTACGAAAATCGTAAACTCCATGGTGGCCGATGTGATGATGCCGCCACTGGGCTTGCTGATTGGTAAAGTAGATTTTAGCAACTGGTTTGTTGTGATTAAACAAGGCACGACCGCCGGCCCGTACGCGACGATTGCTGAGGCCCAATCCGCCGGTGCTACTACGATGAATTTGGGACTTTTCTTAAATGCTATTATTAGTTTTGTTATCGTGGCGTTTTGTATTTTCCTCTTGATCAAAGCGATCAACAAATTAAACGCCCCCAAAGAACAAGCCCCGATCCCGGTTACGACGAAAAAATGTCCGTACTGCTGCAGCGAAATCCCCATGGAAGCCACCCGCTGCCCGCATTGTACGTCTGAAATTAAATAGTTTAGAGGCGGGGCGAAAAAATCTATTTCGTCCCGCTTTTATTTTTTTATGTTTAAAATTCTGCTTAGTTTAAGTTGCTTGGTTTTTCCTATCATTAGCGCCGCGGAAGTGAGCGTTATGACTGTTACTGACGAAGCCAAACATACTACAAAAGCAGATTTTTTGCATACATTTGAGTATTATATTCTTCCTTTGCAACGTTCTTCTCAAGCAGTCGGGAACGGTACTGTCGGCAAATGCCAGGCCACGCGTATTGGCCGGCGTTGGTTTGCCACCGCCGCGCATTGTTTGGAAAACGCGTGTAAAGACGGCTGCCAAATTCAAATGGACTTGCTGGAAAATAACGTTTCAGCCCTGGCAACTGTTTCCCATACGAAGAAAAATCCGGCGGTCTTTATCATGCCCGGGTTTTCATACGACGTGTTTGTTAAAAACGATTTTGCCCTCATCCGGTTGGATTTGGACCGCGCTCCACGGGCCTATTATAAGCGTGGAGAAGGGGGAGAGCGCATCTTTTTCAGTAAACAACAATTTGACCAAGCCGTTGCCAAAACGCCGTCGGTACGCAGCGCATTGTACCGGATACAAAGCCCGTCCTTCCCGCCGATACTTGTATTTGATAACGGGAATTATTTACTGGATAGGACGATTTCCGTTATCTCTATTTTTGACGGAAAACGCGTAGTAAAACCCAATCCAAACCCGGTACACTACGTAAAAAAACTGGGGTTTGCTTATACGAAAAACTTTGGGGTGCGCCGTGGAATGAGCGGATCGGGCGTGATGAGTAATACGGGGGAATTTTTGGGCGTCATTTCCGGTATTTTCCAAACTACTAAAGCCGCGGCCAATAAAGAAGAACCCCCGTCTGTGTTAGACGAAAAGTTTATGTTTTTTGTATTTAACCAACCGGCAATAGATTTTATGAAGGAAGTGATGGGGAGCGATTTTTATAAACTGGATGTAAAAGACGCTTACCCGAATTTTGTGCGCAAATCCCGCAAAGACTATACGGAACTGGTCAATCGTATGGAACAGTTGTATAAACTGAACAAAAGACCAAGGCCCACTGCCAAAGGATCTACTCAGAAAACCGCCGATTAAAGGTCGGCCAATTTGTAATAATCACAGGGGTTTGAGTTGGAACAACTCGTGCTTTTTTGGAATATTCCCCCAAAACTTTGACAAATTTTCTTTCCGCGTTCCCGGTGGACCGAATATGAAAAGCACATAATTTGCCCCTTAAGGTTGTTCGGTCCAAAACGGTGGTATTGTGTATAGGCTGCTACGCGATCATCCCCATCGTATAAAATGGCTGAAGTATATGCCGCATTCACGCCAAAAAGGGCATTACCGATGCGCAAGCGACCTTCGTACGGCTCGCCTGTTAAATCCAGCGGAAGTTCCTCTAAACTGTCCGCGTAGGTGTTGTTGGCTAAATAGTAAGCTTCTTGCGCGTTTTCAATACTGCGTGCCGTACCCATCATGGTAGCATAGCGGCTTTTATCCACGGCCAGTTGGTATTTAGGTAATGCTACAGCGGCCAGGATGCCGATGATGAGTACCACAACTAAAAGTTCAATCAGTGTAAAGGCTTGTTTGTTTTTCATGGTAAATGCTCCTTGTTGTTTTTTACCGACACTATATTATTGTTTTTTTTTTTGGTTTGTCAAGTCCCTATGCCAGGCAGGCGAATCTTTTATAAGGTGCAGAAAAAAACCCAAAATTTATCTATTTTGGGTTTTTTCTTGTAAGGCAGGTTTTAAATTTATTTTTATTTTGGGCTCATGGCGTTTTTTACGTCCACACCCATCGGTGTAGGCATGCCTTGCGCGTTGATGCACACCAGCATGGTTTTGCCTTTAGTGCAAAGCCGCCCATCTTGATTTTTAATAGTGTTTTCAAAAACAATTTTAATATCGGACACTTCTAAAATTTTTGTGTCCACATCAATTACGTCTGCGTAGCGCACCGGATATTTGTATTCCACTTCTTGGCGGGCTACCACAAAAAAGAGGCCCCGTTTCATCAGGTCCGCTACGCTGTATCCGCGTTCTTGCATATAAAGCGTGCGGGCTTCTTCAAAGAATTTTAAATAATTGCCGTAATAGACTACGCCGCCGCAATCTGTATCGTGATAAAAAATAGTTTTTTTCATATGTTTGCTCCGTGGAAATTATCGGTTGGATTTCATATAATAAATTATACTTGATTGCGCAGGGAAAATCCTGCATTCGGAAAGATTATGAACAACGACGATTTAATTGAACGTTTGAAAAATCCGCAAAAATACCGTCAAACCCAGCCGTCTGTTCAGCAAGAACAGCTTGCGCCTGTTGTGCCGACAGAAACGGGGCATCCGACGGCTTCTTCGCGCTTGAAAAGCGCAGAAGTAATTGTCGGGGGGGCGGTGGTGGTCGTATTTTTACTAACGCTGCTATCCTGGATGGTATCCAAAAACCGGGCGGAAAATTTAGTGGCCGCTTTGGATCCGGGCCAGTTGCAAGGTCTTGCGCAAGAGGAAGCCGTATTTAATCCTAACAAAGGGATTACGTATGTAGAAGTGCGGGAAGGACACGACCGCAATATGGCCTTGGATAATTTAGGTTCTACATTGCCTATTATCAGCCGGTTTAATTTTCAAACATTTACTTCCAAGAATTACACCATTGTCGGCGCGGCGCCGTGGGCATTGACGACGAACTTTGAAGCCAACCTGGCCGACCCGGAAATCATGCGCTATCTGTTAGATAACGATACGATGATTGAAGCCTTCTTGGAACGTGAGGACGTGGCGCCTCTTTTGGAAGATCCGCAATTGTTGGCGGCGTTTTGTGAGGACCCCCGTATTTTACAAGAGTTTTTTACGCAAGATACCGTCAAGGCGGTGTTGGATTCTCCGCAGATGGTACGTACCGTTATGGGGAGCCGGTTTATGAGTCACTTGCTGATTAGTAAATCCGGTAAATATTTCCGTGCGCACCCACAAGAAGCCGTGGCGATTATCAATCAAAATCCTTATTTGTCGGCCTTGCGCGACAATAAAGGGGTGGTAACTGCCGTCAACGAAAACCCCTATCTTAAAAAGATAGCGGCACAATTATTGGCTAAACCCGTGGCGGCGCCGGCTCAAACGACGAACAAGACCGCTGATAAAACTACCTCGGCGCGTAATTCAAAAAGCGCAAAAAGCGGGAGCAAAACGAAAAGTGCTTCACGGGCTAAGAAATAAAATTGTACAACCTGTTAAAATTTGTTATAATTTCTAGGTAGTCAGTAATACCGCTTTTGCGGGCGTGGTTCAATGGTAGAACGCGACCTTGCCAAGGTTGAGACGAGAGTTCGATTCTCTTCGCCCGCTCCATTTAAAACCCTCGGGATTCCCCGGGGGTTTTCTTTTTGTCTCCAGGTCCTAAAGTCCTATTTTTTATCTGGGCCCAAAAACCGATAGGCCTAGGTCTAAATACCCTCGTTTAAAACATCTTAAACGCTTAAGATATAAGCAAGAGGGAGGCAACGTATGAAAAAAATCTTGTGGGTATTACTTCTAGTGATGTGTGTAGGATCTTTGTATGCAGCCAACAATTCGGCCACCGGGCGCCGCGCGCAAATGCTTTTGCGTTATGCTCCTAAAACGGTAACCGTAGCGAAAACAGCGGCAACGGAGGAATTCCTAAAAGCCGTCCGCCAAGGCAATACGGAATATATTTTACAAGTCAAAGATAAAAGCCTTCTTTTCGCACAAGATAAATTTGAAAATAACATTTTCCATCTCGCTCCGAATGCTTCCACCGTGCAAGCCCTTGCCGGTTTGGTGCGCGATTTAATGGGTGAAGATGAATTTTTACCTACCTTAAATTCGCTACGCAATCAACGCAATCAATTTGGTGAAACTCCGCTCATCCGCCATATTAACTTTGGTATCTCTGATACGTTTGACTTGCTCTTTAAAGGTTCTGAATTGGCGTCCGATATCCACACTGTACGTTTAGTAGATAAAGGAGAAGCGTTAAATAATACGGCGTGGGTGTTCAAAGGTACGGCCATTGCGCACAGCAAAGATAAAAGCGGACGCACCGTTGCCCAAGCGGCGTTGGCGAACTGCCAAGCGGGCAACGCGGACATGTGTAAAATAAAAGACGAATTCCAAACCCGTGCCCCGTATTTGTTCTAACAACTTTCTTATAAAAAAGGCCTCCCTGCATAAGGGAGGCCTTTTTGTTTGTTAATAAAAACATCAGCGCAGAAATTTAATGGAACTGGGCAAGATAACGTCTTCCATCACATCCAGCGCGTAAGAGTCCGTCATGCCGGAAACGAAATCCGCGATGATATCATCTAATTGATTTTCATCCTGCCCATATACGCGTTGCATGGATTTCATGTAATTGGCAAAATTGTGCGCGGTTTGTTTGCCTTCTTTTTCGTAGGCAGCATAATCAAACTTATATTGTTTGAAAATGCGGTGGAAGTAATCAAACAAATCTGCAATACATTTGACGATCGTTTCTTTGCGTTGGCGCATTTGTTCGTTATCGTAAATACGCGCATGATTGAAACGGCGCAATTGCGATAAAAGTTCAAATTTCTCATTAGAAAATCCGATAAAATCTTTGTCTTTGGAATGGTTGATTAAATCCAACGTGAGCGTGTTGATAATTTCACCGTTTTTCTCGCCGAGTTCTTCGCGCACTTGTTGCGGGATATCTTCCAGCGTGATTAAATCGGCTTTGATGGCATCCTCAATATCGCGCCCCAAATACGCAATTTTATCCGCCAAGCGTACAATACATCCCTCGTAGGTGGACGGCATGTGGTTGCGTCGGGAAATTTTTTCCAAATCATTGGGCGTTTTAGCGGGGCGGAGTTGGTTGTTGTCGTAATCTTCGCCGCAATGGCAGATAATGCCGTCTTTGACCGCAAAGGTTAAATTGAGCCCTTCGCCGTAGTTGGCTAAATGTTCCACGACACGGTAACTGTTCATTTCGTGCAAAAAGGGTTTGTGCCCTTTAGGCAAACTGGCATTGATGGCGCGTTCGCCTTCGTGGCCGAACGGCGCGTGGCCGATATCGTGCCCAAGGCCGATAGCGTAGGCCATGTCCTCGCTTAAATCCCAATTTCCGCTTTTGTTGAGTCCGCGGCAGATTGTGGCGGCAATAGTCGCCACGTGTAAAACGTGTTCAATGCGGGTGCAAATGTGGTCGTTATCCGGCGAAAAAAACACTTGCGTCTTGTGTTTCAAACGACGAAATGGAAGCGAGTGGATAATTTTGGTTTGGTCACGGAAATATTCACCGCGTAAATCCGGCGTGTGCGGATGCGTACGTTTCAAATAGATTTCATCGGAAAACGGGTTTTTAATCATAAAATTATGATACCATAATATGAGAAGTCGCCGCCATACGGCGCAAGAGTTTTTATGTTAAAAGCATTGTATGCGGGCAGTTTTGACCCGGTAACAAACGGACATTTGGATATTATTGAGCGGGCGGCTCATACGTTTGGCACGCTGACGGTGCTTGTCATGAAAAACGAAACCAAAACGCCGCTTTTTAGCGTAGCGGAGCGGGTTAGTTTATTAAAACAGGTAACGGCACATATCCCCGGAGTATCGGTGGAAACGGCGGAAGGTTTTACGGCTGATTATGCACGCAAGAACGGCGTATCTGTATTGGTGCGCGGGCTGCGCGGGGCGGAGGATATTGAGCCGGAAATGGAAATGGCGCATTTTAATAAAGACAGAAACCCGCAAGCCGAAACGGTCTTTTTCCCTGCGCGCGAAGAGTTGCGCGCTATCAGTTCTTCTTCGGTAAAAGAAGCCGCCCGGACGGGCGCTGATATTTCTGCCTTTGTGCCGCCGTGTGTGGCGAGTGCTTTGAAACGATAGATCGAGTTTGTATTATCCGCGTTATTTACGATAGATACATACCCCGTGTTCATTGCAAGAACTTTTTGTCTTCCATCCCAATGACGTACAAAACTGTTTTTTGCTATTTATTTAGTTTCACGTGCCACAAAAATTCCGTGTTACCGTGCGTGCCTTTAATCGGGCTTTCTATCACTTCGCCTGACTCGCCGCCGTATTTTTCTTTAATGCTGTCAAAGAAATTTTGCACGCGCTGAATAGCGAGTTGGCGGTTTTCGTCGGTTTTGACAATACCGTGCGGCACTTGTTTAGGGGATAACTCAAACTGCGGTTTAATCAAAAACACAATTTCGCTTTTGTCTGCCATTACTTTAAATAAGGGCTCCATAATCATCGTCAGCGAAATAAACGACACATCTACCGCGGCAAACTCCGGGGCGGTGTCAAATAAATCCGATGTCATATAGCGCGCGTTTGTTTCCGGCTTGAAGTGAAAATTGGGATAGCGGCGCATTTCGTCGGCCAGTTGCCCTTTGCCTACGTCCACCCCGTACACTTCTTTGGCACCGGCCTGGATCATACAATCGCTAAAGCCACCCGTTGCCACGCCGATATCCACGCAAATTTTATCTTTAACGGAAATGTTCCAATGTTTTAATGCGCCTGCTAATTTGAGTCCTCCGCGTGAGACATACGGACATGATTTTTCTTTGAGTGAAATTTTGTCTTCCGGCAAAATGGTGCGGTCGGCGCGGGTATCTACTTCGCCGTTTACTAATACTTCACCTGCCATAATGGACGCCTGCGCGCGGTTGCGGCTGGCAAAAAAACCTTGCTCCACTAAGGCCGTATCTAACCGTAATTTTTTATTCGCCATCGGAGTTTTCCGCTAGGTCGGTATCAAAGGGGGCGGTCATCATTTCGCCGCCTTTCTTTTTAAGTTCTTCTACTTTAAATTTAACCGTTTCCAACTTTTGCGCCAGTTCCTTGGACAGCGTCACGCCTTCTTCAAACAGTTTGACAGACGCATCCAGGTCGGTTTGTTCTTCTTCCAGTTTCGCGACAATTTCTTCCAAGCGCGAAAGTTGTTTTTCAAAATTAAATTTTGTTGCCATAAGTCCCTCACTTAACGTTTGTGTAAATCATACCGTCTTGCACTTGTATAAAAATATCTTCGCCGCTTTGTGTTTGGTTGACGTGGCTGATAACGGTGCCGTCTTTTTTGCGCGTAATACTGTATCCACGTTTTAATACCGCTTGTGGCCCGAGCGTCTGCAATTTTTGCGCGGCCAGTTCAAAACGCGCTGAAAATTGCGTTGTTTTTTGTGCGTATGCTTGTTCTAGACGCAAGATTAAATCGTCTAACGTTTGTTCTTTTTCTTGTGTGAGCACCGACGGGCGTTTGAAAACGGGCGAATTGACCGCCAAATCGTAGCGGCGTTTGGCGCGTTCGTAAAATAAACTGACCAATTGCAACAATCGTTTTTGCAAATCGGCGATATGTTCTTGGGTGTTTTGTGAATTTTTAACAACCAGTTCTGCGGCGGCGGACGGTGTGGGCGCGCGTAAATCGGCCACAAAATCGGCAATCGTAAAGTCCACTTCGTGGCCGACGCACGAAATGACCGGGATTTTACTTTTAAAGATAGCGCGTGCGACGATTTCTTCGTTAAAGGCCCATAAATCTTCTAAACTTCCGCCACCGCGGCCCAGCAAAATGACGTCCGGTTTAGGTGTAAAACGGTTGGCATCGTGCAGGGCTTGGACGATTTGCGGGGCGGCTTCGTCCCCCTGGACAAGCGTGGGGATGATTAAAATTTCCAAATGCGGGTTGCGCCGCTTTAAGACGGATAAAATATCCCGCACCGCGGCCCCGGTGGGGGAAGTTATCACGGCAATTCGTTGCGGATAGGTGGGGATTTCTTTTTTATGTTCGGGCGCAAAAAGCCCTTCGTTTTCTAATTTCTTTTTGAGTTTTTCAAACTCTAAAAATAAATTTCCCTTGGTTAAAAGTTCCGCGCTTTTGGCGACGATTTGATAACGGCCTTGTTTGGCGTAGCACGAAAAATCACCCCCTACGCGCACCTGCATTCCTTCTTGTAATTGGTCGCCGTATTTTTTAGCATCCCATTTAAACATTACGCCGGAAAGGAGCGATTCACGATCTTTCAAATCAAAATATACGTGACCGCTGGCGGCGGTACGCAAGTTGCTCACTTCGCCTTCCACGAACACACCGCGGAACACGCCCTCCAGCATTTGCTTGACGGCCAGCGTGATGGCAGTAACGGTGAAAACTTGCCCGCGGAAAGGCGCTTCGGGTTCCATTTATTCTCCCTTGATTTTTTTAAGCCGTTCAATCAATGCGGCTTCTTTACCAAGAACGCCCGGCTCAAAAAATTTTTTCGGATAAGGCATATAGGGTTGCTTTACATAGTGATTTGGAAAATCGTGCGCATATTTATAACCGCGGTTTTTGCCACCGGAGCGTAAGTGATCCGGCACCGGGCGGTAGCGGCCTTCGCGAACTTCTTGCAAGGCGGCATCCACGGCCAAATAAGCTGAATTGCTTTTGGGACAGCACGCCACATAAATGGCCGCATGGGCTAAGGGAATGCGCACTTCGGGCATGCCCAATTCTTCGGCGGCAGAAAATGCGGCTTGCGCAATCATAATAGCGGCGGGCTCGGCCAGCCCCACATCCTCGCTGGCGCAAATTAAAATGCGGCGCGCAATAAAGCGCGGATCTTCCCCGCTTTCCAACATGCGTGCCAGCCAATAGACGGTAGCGTCCGGGTCCGAGCCGCGCATGGATTTAATAAAAGCGGAAATAATATCGTAGTGTTCGTCGCCTTTTTTATCATAGTTTAAGTGGCGGCGTTGGATGCACTCTTTGGCGGTAGGTAAATCAATGTGTTTGATGCCGTCCTTACCCGGTTTGGTGGTAACAAAAGCCAGTTCGGCGGCGTTTAACATTTTGCGGCTATCGCCATTGGCTTGGGTGATAAAAAATTCGGCGGCCTTGTCATCAATTTGTGCGTGTTCGTCTTGCGCGGCGCGGTCTAAAATTTTACGTAAATCGGTATCTGCAAGCGCCTTAAACTCAAACACGGAAAAGCGCGAGAGAAGCGCCGTGTTGATGTAAAAATACGGATTTTCCGTCGTGATGCCGATTAAAATAATATCGCCTTTTTCTACGGAAGGCAATAAAACGTCCTGTTGGGTTTTGTTAAAGTGGTGTATTTCGTCCAAGATAACAAGCGTACGTTTTTGGTCAAAGGTGGGCGTGCGTGCGCGATCTTTGGCCTCGGACAACACTTTTTTGATATCGGCCACACCGGCGGCCGCGGCATTGAGTTCTACCGTATACGCTTGCGTGCGCGAGGCAATATAGCGCGCGGTGGCTGTTTTACCGCACCCGGGCGGGCCAAAGAAAACCGCCGATTTAATCATATCCGCTTCTAAAAGACGTCGCAACATTTTGCCCGGCCCCAACAAATGCGGTTGCCCGGCAAAATCTTCCAGTTTTTTAGGTGCTTGCCTGGCGGCCAGCGGAATAGTGGTTTCTTCGTCGTTCATGTTTATTTTTGTGGCGTATCTAGTGCGCCTTTGAGTTTGAGGATTAAATCGCTGACGCGGGAATCTTCTTCTTGACGTTTACCGCCTTCATTTTGGGTTTGGGTATAGTTTTGTGCGGCAAAATGTATGGCGGCTTTTAGAGCTTGTTTTAGTGTGTCAATTTCGTCCAGTTGATGCATGTAAGCATCCACTTGCCCGGCCAAATCGGTCAGTTCTACCATACCCAGGCCTTCTGTTTCCACGTCCAGCGGGATCCCTCTGATTTCTACTTGTACGATATCTTTTTTAGCCATATAGGTTATTGTATCTTTTTTAGCAAAAAATTTTCGCTTGACTTTGTTTTTTTTTTTTTTTACTATGATTTGCGTATACCTAATCTGTGTGGAGAGATACATATGGAAAATAAAAGTTGTTTGTCGGGCATTTTAAACGTGAAAGGATTCACGCTGATAGAATTATTAGTAGTAGTTTTAATCATTGGCATCTTGGCGGCGGTGGCGTTGCCGAAGTACCAAGTGGCTGTAACTAAAGCGCGTATTGCGCGATTGTTACCGCTGCTAAAAACTTTACAGGATGCGCAAAGAGTTTATTATTTGTCCAACGGACACTACTCCTTAACTTTTGGAGAATTGGATGTTGATATTCCGACACCGAATTCAATCACTGCGGCAGGATCGGGTAGTTGGACTTCCGGGGAAAGAGCTTATTACGACGATTACCTACTTGAAGTGTTAACGAGCAATATGGTGAATATGCAAACAAAGAGTATAGATATTCGTTTCGCGTTGGATGATAGTGCTTTGCCGGATTGCGCTTCCAAAAGGGCCGCCGCGGTATACACGAGTGATACGCATGCCCAGGCGGTCGTTCGTGCGCTGGGCGGAACGGAATATCTTAGGGGTGATCACATTTATTACTGTCTTCCTTAAATCTTCTGTTTTTCCAAAACAAAAACCGCTTTTTGGCGGTTTTATTTTCATAAAAATAGGTGCGGGCGGAGATCGCCTTCCGGTAAAACTCCTGACGGAGTTTTCCTGCAGGCCGGGCTCGCGGTACTCGCCTTTGCCTGATGGCAAAACTCGTACATCGCTGCGCCTTTCGATTCCCGACGCAACACCAAGCAGTTGGTGTTGCTGCCATCGCCCATTTTTACAAAACAAAAACCGCTTTTTGGCGGTTTTCATTTTGTAAAAATAGGTGCGGGCGGGAATCGAACCCACGAATATCAGTTTTGCAGACTGACGCCTTACCACTTGGCCACCGCACCATCATCACTTCAAATTGATATAGTTATTATAGCAAAAAAAGATATTTTGTAAAAGTTGCAAAATTAGGCCTTGATTTTTTTGAAAAAGTGTTTATACTATCAACAAGGGAGTGCCACAGAGCCCGTGGGTTAGCGGGAAGGCTCCGTTAAGGAGCGAAGGCCTCCCCATTTTATTGGCTATTTTTGATGTTGAACGCACCCGCAGCAGTGCATTGTGGGTGATTTTTTGTGCGGAATCAGCCATAGTAGTAGATTTGTATATTTATAAAAAAAAAGATAAAATATAAACGAAATTTTATTTTTTTAGAGGAGTTTATGCGAAAAATTTTACAGAACATTGCGCCGCATGCAAACCATGTGTCGGGTTTCACTCTAATAGAAATACTCGTTGTTATGTTGATTATCGGCATCATTGCCGCTTGGGCTGTGCCGTGGTACGAGCACGTTGTATTAAAAAGTCGTTTCGGTTCGGTCATGGCGAGCGCCAAGGCCATAGCCACTTCTCAGGAAGTACATCACCTGCAGTACGGCTCCTATGCTACTTCGCAGGAAAATTTGGATGTTTCTATGCCCGAGGATTCCGGGAATGTGGTTATTACATTAGGGGAAGAGGAAAATTTCAAGTTTGTAATGGCCAGCCACGCAAAGGCCCCGTATGTTCGTTATGTAGTATATCAACATAACAGTACTAACTTCCCGGATAATATCCACTGTGAGGCCAAAGCAGATAATGAGGACGCAATATGGTTGTGTGAGGAAGAATTAGCGGGGACGAGAGTGGAAAACGGCAGTTTGAGCGGTAATGGATATATTGCGTATGTATTGTCCGGCGATGCTGCGTCCGGTAATTTTGCCCAAGCCCCGCAAGTATATCACAACCAGAGCAATGTGAACGCCACCAACGGCAGTCGTTGCGAAGCCGATAGCCAAGGGGGATGCTCAGATTCCTCCTTTACAGATTCCACGTGCGTGGCCAGTGCGAGTTCGGGCTGCCAACATAGCACATTTGATCATTCCGAATGTTACGGTGATGGAAAAGGCGGTAGTGTTAACTCCACCGTTTGCGGATATAATACCTATTCAAATTCTACCTGTTATAACGAAGCAACAGACGGCTATGTTTGTGGTCGGAGTGAATATGCGGACGGTTCCACTTGTTACAGTAATGAGAAAGGCGGTTGCGGGCACGCTACTTATTCGGACCATTCCTTCTGTTACGGGGAAAGTCTCACCGCTTGTGATCATAGCACTTTTAACGATTCCACCTGCGTAGCCGAGGGTAGTGGCGGGTGCACCAGTGGCACATTTAACGATTCAACGTGTTATGCTAAAACGGGCGGTACGTCTTCAGCCCGTTCTTGCGGAAGTGGTAGCGTATACAATAACTCTACGTGCTATAACCAATCTTCCACAATGTATGGGTGTGGGGCTTCCACGTATGATGCTGGTTCCTCTTGTTACAGTAATTCCAACGGTGGTTGCGGGGGAAAATCTACTTTCTCCGGTGGTTCCTCGTGTTACGGAAACGCCAGTGGGGCCTGCGGAAGTAACACCTATACGGACGGCTCTGTTTGCCACGCCGATGCGAAAGGGGCTTGCAACAGTAACACGTACAAAGGAGACTCTTATTGTACGGGGAAGTATTGCCCGGCGGGCTCTCCGCGGCAAGACGGCACCATCCGCACGGCAGAAGGGGAATAATCTGTAAAGTTCTTCATAATGAACGCCCTACCCGAAAAGGTAGGGCGTTTTAAATCGCATAAATGCTATGATATACTTATGACGAAGAAATCTATACTTGTGTTGTTTGTGTTATTTTTAACCGCGGGAGGGTTTGCTATGCAACCTATGTTCAATAAAGAGGGTGTATTACACTTTAACTACAAGGCCGAAGAGTTAGCCCCTACCGAGGCGGCCGCCCGTGCCCAGTTGGAAAAAGACCTCGCCGAATTTGTGGCAATGCCCGCCGAAAAACGCACCTTTGATAATACGATTTTGGGGTATTATCGCATCTTTAAAAAATATCACGAAGCGTTAGGGGTTAGCGGATTTTTAGGTTATGTGTCTACGGATAAAAAACTGCGGGATACGGTGACTGCTTTGGAAATGCAAATTAGCAAATATATGGTGGACGTGGCTGCCCGGCGGGATATTTACCGCGCGATCCGCGCTTATACCGATACAAACCCAAAACTGGACCCCGTGCAAGCCAAACTCGTCAAAGAAATGCTCATCGGGTTTAAATACAAAGGGATGGATTTAAACGACGAAGATTTGGAAAAATACAAAGCCATCAACAAAGAAGAGTCACAATATACTATTGAATTTGACCAAAATATCCGCGAATACAAGGACCCCTTGTACGTTACGCGGGAACAATTGGAAGGGTTGGAAGAAGATTATATCCAAAAACTCCAAAAGACCGACGACGGGAAATATATTGTCACGTTGGATTATCCCGATGTTATCCCGTTTATGAAAAGCGCCGAAGATGAGAACGCCCGCAAAGAATTAAATTATAAATACAACCGCCGCGGAGGGGAGAAAAACGTAGAATTGTTGGAAAAATCCCTCACTTTGCGCCGTCAGGCCGCGCACCTGTTGGGTTATAAAACCTATGCGGACGTGCAACTGGAAAACCGCATGGCAAAAAACCCCAAAAGAGTGATGACGTTTTTGAAAGATTTGCAGAAAAAACTCACGCCGCTCGGAAAAGCAGAAACCAAAAAAATGGTGGCCTATAAGAACGAAAAAACCGGTTATGTATCTCACGAACTTTACCCGTGGGAAAGTGCCTATTGGGGTTATAAATACAGTAAAGAGTACTTGAATTTAGACAGTGAGAAAATCAAAGAGTATTTTCCGTCGCAAGTGGTAATTGACGGCATGCTTTCTTTGTTCGGGAATCTGTTCGGTATTACGTTCGAGCCCGTAAAAATTCCCGTGTGGCACGAAGACGTGAAGGCCTTTGCTATTAAAGATGCGCAGGACAAGCATTTGATTGCCTATTTCTACATGGACTTATACCCGCGTGAAGGCAAGTATAAACATGCCGCGTGTTTTGATTTGGTCGGCGGGGAAGAAAAACCCGACGGCACTTATCAAACGCCGTTTGTCGCCATTGTGGCCAATATGAATAAGCCGTCCGAAAAGACGCCCTCTTTACTAAAACACAGCGAAGTAGAAACGTTGTTCCATGAGTTCGGCCACGTTTTACACAATGCGCTTACGCGTGCGAAATATGCTCCGCAAGCCGGTACGAGCGTCAGTTGGGATTTTGTGGAAGCCCCCAGTCAACTTTTAGAGCGTTGGGCCTGGAATCCGACCGTGTTAAAACAAATCAGTAAACACTATAAAACGGGGGAACCGCTGCCGGACGATATTATTCAGCGCATGATTGATGCTAAAAATTTCGGCACGGCTACGGCGTATTTGCGCCAAAACTTTTTTGCCCAGTACGATATGACGCTCCACACGATGGATAAAACGCCCGATACTACTAAACTTTACTACGATATGACGGAAAAAATCTGTCATATCCACTTGCAGAAAAATACCATTCCGCAAGCGTCGTTTGGACACATTATGGGCGGATATGACGCCGGATATTACGGCTATTTATGGTCGGAAGTGATTGCGGAAGATTTTTTCAGCGAGTTTGAAAAGAACGGTGTTTTTGATACAAAAACCGGCTTAAAATATCGCCGCGAAATTTTGGAAAAAGGCAGCACTATAGAGGAAGAAGATATGGTTAAAAACTTCTTGGGCCGCCCGGTACAAAACGAGCCGTTCTTAAAGTCTATCGGATTAAAATAAGGAGCCCTTATGCGCGCAGTCATCGGAATTGATGTTGGTGGATCTACTACTAAAATCGTCGGCTATACGGACGGCGGAAAACTAATTGCCCGGCTGAAAGTGGAAGCCGCTGACCCGCTTACCTCAGCGTATGGAGCGTTGGGAAAATTCATCAATGAGAATTCGCTTTCGCTTTCCGACGTGGCCCAAATTATTCTAACGGGTGTTGGCTCTTCTTTGTTTAAAAAGAAAATTTACGGTATTCCAACCTCTACGGTGGATGAGTTCTTAGCCATTGGTCTGGGTGGGTTGGAATTATCCGGCAAAAAAGAGGGGTTGATTGTCAGCATGGGCACCGGGACGGCGTTTGTGCGTGCTGGCAGAGAAGGTATTGTACATATCGGCGGTTCCGGCGTAGGCGGCGGAACGGTGGCCGGGCTTTGCGGCAAAATTTGCGGGGCAACTTCGTTCAAAACGGTTACTGAACTGGCCCAGACGGGCTCGCTGGCCAAAGTAGATTTGAATATTAAAGATATTTGTGTATCCGAAATCCCTAATTTGCCACCTGACACTACCGCGTCCAACTTTGGCAAAATGGAGGATGGCGCAACGGTGTCGGACATTACGCTGGGAATTTTAAATATGACGTTCCAAACGATAGGGATGTTGGCGGTTTTTGCTTGCCGCAACGACCGAATTAAAGACGTCATTTTGACGGGTACGCTTTCACAAGTTCCGTTTGCCAAAAAAGTTTTTAATGCATTGCACAAAATGCACGGTGTGAATTTTATTCTACCGCCCAACGCTATTTATGCTACGGCTACGGGGGCGGCGTTATCGTATTTAAAAGACCATGGAAAAAAACATTCCAAACGCTAACGTATCATATAAAAAATCCAGTTTTGGTCCGGCGTTTTTCTTTTTATCCAAACGCCAACGGACGGCGTTGGCTGCCTATTATGAATTTTGCCGCTTGATGGACGATTTGGCCGATGAACCCGGCGTGCAAGACCGGCAAGGGCAACTATTATCCTGGCGGGAAGAAGTGGAGCGAATGTATCATCAAACGGCCCAAACGGATTTAGGTAAACAACTTTCGCAAGTGGCCGCGGAGTTTTCTATCCCGCCGGACCGCTTTACGTTACTCATTGAAGGAATGTTATATGACGTAAGTGGCAAAACGTACCAAAATATGACTGATTTGGCTGAGTATATCTACCGTGTGGCGGTAGTGGTAGGGTTGGCCACCTTAGATATTTTAGGTGTTAAAGGCCCGCAAGCAGAACAGTTGGCAAAAAATTTGGGTTCAGCCGTGCAACTTACTAATATCATACGGGACGTAGCGGCCGACGCCCAACTGGGCCGGGTGTATTTACCGACGGAATTGCTAACCCGTTACCAGGTAACGCGCGAAGGAGTTTTGGCCCAAGGGATTACCCCAAAATTGCAGCCGGTACTGGCGTATTTGGACAAATTAGCGTGTGAATATTATGTGCAAGCGGGTACAATCATGCGGCAATTGCCGCGCTTTAAAATGCTTCCTTGCCGGATGATGGGATGCGTTTATGCTAAAAATCTTGCTAAAATAAGAGAGACGGGTTTTAGCAGTAAGACCCCGGTCAAATTGACTAAGACCGAAAAATTGGTAGGAGCGTTACATGCGTTTTTTCAAACCCTTTTTGCTTAGTGCCGTGTTTGTATGCACGGGGTTGGTGTCTGTTCAAGCCGCCAAAAACACCGACAAAGTATCCGCGTGTTTGGCCCGGGGGAAAAACCAATTTGCCGCGCAAGAGTATGAATCTGCCAAAACCACTTTTTCTCGTTGTGTACGTCTGGCACCGGAAAATCCCGATACGCAACTTTCGCTCGCGGGAGTGTTGCTTACGCTAGATGATTTGGCCGGAGCCGAAAAGGCCTTTCAAGATGCGCTAGCGCACATGAAATCCAATTCGCCGTATTTATCCTACACGTATTCCATGCTGGGGGATATTGCCCTCAAACATCAACAAAATGACGCGGCATTGACGTGGTATACCCAGTCGCTTACCTCTAATGCGGCCAATGTCAATTCGCTTGTGGGTAAAGGGGTGATTGTGGAATACCAAGGGGATAAACAAGCCGCCGCGGAGTATTACCGCTCGGCCTTAGCGGTGGAGCCGCTCAATTTAATTGCGCGTAACCGGCTTATCAATTTAGAGCCCGAATATATGAGCGATGCCGAAATTTTAGCCGCGCTGAAACAACGCTATGCGATTGCCCCCGACATTAGCGAACTGACGGCTGACATGCGCCAAACCTTTAAAAATATTCACCAGGCCGAACAACGCCAGGGCGTGAGTTATTTGAGAAATAAATACCCTACGGTGCCGGCAGATTACCTGGTAACGCTCAATAAGGGCACGGAGTTTGAACGCGAAATTTTGACCTTGACCGGCTATAAGGTATTACAACAACATATCGGGCAAGATGCTATCGCCGTGTTCCAACGGGCGGGCGTACCGGTGCAAGATGTATTTAAATTGCGTGATAAAAAAGGTAAAAAAGTATTCAACCCGGACAACACCCTGACCGAAAGCGGATTTTTTGTATATACCGAAGCCCTACAAAACCACAAAGAATTTTTACTCCCCGGGGAATCGTTGCCGCCTACGCAAGAAGTGCTTGGGCAAATGGCCCGGTTGGAAGAAGAACTCAAAAAAGCCGGATATATGGAAATTTCCCGTAAGGAATTGCGGTTTGTGGAAAAACAAACGCATTGTTCCGAAGAAACTTTACGTAACGAATTGGGCGTCTATTTTATGCCGCTGGGTGGCGGAAAATACCGTTATTTTGTGATTGCACGCGAAACCCCCGACCCCAAAAAGAGCGTGCCTTATTACTACTTGATGAAGGAAAAATCCAAGTACGATAAAACTGTCAAAGTGCCGCGCAATTCACTCGTGCAAAGTTATTCCTATTATGGTTATACCGTTTGTTTAGATGACGGTAAACTTACTAACTAACCCGATTGTTTGCTAAAATTTTCGCATATGCAACCTGCGTGGGGAGAAATGTATGCAAAAGAAAAATGGTTTATCAAGCGCTTTAGATATAAAAGCATTTACACTTATTGAATTGTTAGTGGTTGTACTTATTATCGGCATACTGGCTGCGGTGGCGCTGCCGCAATATACAAAAGCAGTGGAAAAATCACGGATGACGGAAGGGATTTCATTGACCTCCGCATTGGGTAAGGCCGAGGAACGATATTTTTTGGCAAATAACACATACACAGCAGATTTTGATGCTTTGGATCTTTCGGTGACGGGAACAATTACTTCCTACAGCGGGGATGTCCCCGGAGTGCAGACAAAGTATTTTTTATGTCGTGCGGCAGATCCTGATTCGGTGGTGGGGCGACCGGATATATTAGCGGCTTGTAACAGAATACCGTTTGCCACATTTTACGCTATTATATATTTGTCGGATGGGCGACTGGGATGTTTTTGGTATAACGAAAAGGGGAAAAATCTTTGTAAATCTTTTGGTGGAACGGAATATGATTCTCGGACTTTTCTGATCCAATAGTAGATTACTTTCCAATCATCTTTAAAAATTCTTCTTCACTAAGCACAGGAACATTTAGTTCTTGTGCTTTTTTAAGTTTACTACCCGCGGCTTCGCCCGCTACCACGTAGGCCGTTTTTTTAGATACGCTTCCGCTGGCTTTTCCGCCGTATTGCATGGCCAAATGCTCGGCCTCTTGGCGCGTCATGGTTTTAAGTTCACCCGTAAAAACAAGCGTTTTGCCTTCCAATATGTTGCCGGATTTCTCTTTTTCCGGTTGCATAAAGTTGAGGCCCGCTTGGCGTAATTTTTCAATTTGTTCCAACGCTTTTGGATCGTGGAAGAAATCGTAAATACTTTGGGAAACTTTATTTCCCACGTCGGGAATATGTTGCAGTTCGTCCAGCGTGGCATTTTGCAATTTGTCTAACGTGCGGAAATGGTCGGCCAATACCTCGGCTGTTTTTTCGCCCACAAAGGCAATTCCAAACGCAAATAACAGTTTAGATAGTGTGCGTTTTTTGCTGGCCTCTATGGCGTCCAATAAGTTTTGTGCTTTTTTATCTTTGAAGTTCGGTAGTTGTAATAAATGCAAAAAGGATAGTTGGTAAATATCGGCAAATTCCGTTAAAAAGTTTCGTTTAATGAGTTGTTGCACTACCATATCACCAAGCCCATCAATATCCAGCGCATCGCGTGAAGCAAAATGCACCAAGCGCGCGTGTAACTGTGCCGGGCAAGCCGGATTGATACAATAGTATCCTACTTCATCTTGTTCTTTGTAGATAGGTTCGCCGCACGACGGGCAGGTTTGCGGCGGCAACACCTCTTGCGTGCCGATGTGTTCCACTACTTTAACCACTTTAGGTATTACTTCCCCGGCGCGTTCAATAATGACGCGGTCCCCTACGCGCACTCCTAAGCGTTTGATTTCATCAAAATTGTGCAAGGTCGCGTTTGAAATAATTACCCCGGCACAAGGCACCGGCTCTAACTCGGCTACGGGGGTAATAATACCGCTTCTCCCGACAGAAAAAATAATATTTTTGACGATTGTGGTTGCCTGTGGGGCGGGATATTTAAAAGCCATGGCCCACCGTGGGCAACGTGAAGTAACGCCTAAAATATGTTGGTCTTCAAAACGGTTTACTTTTACCACCAAACCATCTACATCAAAAGGTAACTCGTGGCGTTTTTCGGCAAATTCGTTGTAAAAGCGGATTACATCGGCAATTTGGGTTACTTTTGTACGTACCGGGCATACATCAAAGCCCCACGCGTGGCACGCGTCAATAAACGCACTGAAACTTTCTGCTGTGATGTCGCCCAGCCCAAACGAGTGGGCGAAAAATTTTAAGGGCCGTTTAGCGGTTAGTGCGGAATCTTTTTGGCGCAGGGAGCCCGCCGCGGCGTTACGTGTGTTGGCAAAGATATTCCCGCCCGAAATTTCCTGTTGTGCGTTGAGTGCAGCCAAATCTTTTTTTTCTAAATATACTTCCCCGCGGATTTCTAAGGTGCCATGCGGGGCTCTTGCAAGTTCGTGTGGGATGTTTTTAATAGTCAGCACGTTGGCGGTAATGTCCTCGCCTACTTTGCCGTCGCCGCGGCTGGCGGCTTGGACAAGACGTCCGTTTTCGTACGTAAGTGAGCACGATACGCCGTCAATTTTTCCTTCCACTACCATTTCAAAACTGTCCCGCCCTAACATTTTGACAGCCCGTTCGTGCCATTCGCGGATATCCTCCGCATTGTAAGAGTTATCTAACGACATCATCGGCACGCGGTGCGTAATAGCACTGAAAGCGCGCGACGCACTGCCGCCTACGTGTTGAGTAGGGGAATCCGAAACGGCAAATTGGGGGTATTGTTTTTCCAGTTCTTGCAACCGCTTAAAAAGTTCGTCGTACTGAGTGTCGGACAGAACAGGGTTATCCTGATTATAATACAGGTCACTGTGGAAACGAATCAGTTTGCGCAACTGTTCAATTTCTTCTTTGGGCTGCATTTTTATTTCCGTTCTTTTTTGAGTTGGTCTAAAAGGCCGTTGATAAATTTGCTGGAATTTTCCGTAGAGTATTTTTTAGCCAGTTCAATGGCTTCGTCAATCACGGCTGGGATAGGGGTTTTTTCCGGGCTGAAAACCATTTCGTACGTGGCCATGCGCAAAATGGCGCGGTCTACGGCGGACATGCGGGCCACCGTCCAGTTTTTAGCGTACGAGGAAACTATTTTATCAATTTTCGGCAAGTGGGTGGTGGTGCCGGAAACGAGGTCTTGGCAGAAAGGAAACACGTCGCCTAAATCTTTCTGAAATGCCGTTGTGTAACGTGTAACTGCCCCATTGTCAGATGATTTCAAACTATCCGCATAATATAGTGCTTGCAAAGCGCACTCGCGGGCCATTCTTCTGCTTTTCATAGTTCCCCTCGCCGAAAAAAGAAGTTACTTTATTCTAGCAAATTTCACGCTCTCTTGCAGAAGTGTGTGTTATATGGTTACCGGATAATGTACATGGAGTACCCGGATTTAAGTACTTGTTCGGACTTGCTGAGTTGTTTGCACAGAGACCCGGCGCAATATATATTCGGATCTTGCGCGAAACGGATAAGATAGTATTGCAAAGCATTGGAATCGCCAACCTGTTCGGCTGTTTTCCAGCGGTCAGAAGCGGCAATACAATCTGTCCAGTTGGAAGTACATTGTGCCGTAAAATCAAACA
>CACXER010000075.1 GCA_902766765.1 uncultured Elusimicrobium sp.
TACACAATTTTGTTTTCTTCTTGTTGAGCGCGGGCGATTTCTTTGTCTAACTTGGCCGATACACGGCGCAGAACCGTTTGCGCGTTCTTCTTCCATTCTTTGAGCGCACGCAATTCGGCTTCCGTGGTTTTGAGTTTTTCCAGGCCGTCTTCCAGCGTGCGCACACGTTGTTTAAGCGCATCGTTTTGCGCTTGCACGTCTTTTTGACGTGCAAGCAGTTGAGAAATCAGCAGTTCTAATTCTTTTAACTTCTCTTGCATAGTTAGCGTAGTTCCGCGCCGACATGCGTTTTTAATTGTTCCACAATACGGTTAAACGCGTCGTCGGTTTCTTTGTCTTTGAGCGTGCGTGCCGCGTTGGAAAACGCGAGCGAAAACGTTACGCTCTTTTTACCCGCGGGCAAGTGTTCGCCCTCGTACTTATCAATCAAGTGATAGGATACTTCCACATCCAGCGGCGTTTTATCCAGCGCGGAAACAATTTGCGCGTACGTCACGGTTTTATCTACCACGACGGACAAGTCACGCAAGGACGGCGGGAATACCGCCACATCTTTAGCGGGTTTAAAATCTTGCGCGGAAAAATTCTTCTCCATTTGTTTAGTGGCAAATTCAAACGCCCACACGTCAGCCGTTTTAATGCCAAACGCCTTGAGTGTTAAGGGATGGAGTTTACCAAACTGCCCAATCGCTTTTCCGCCCATGACAATATCCATACAAATTTTGGGGTGCATATAGCACGGCGCATTTTTAGACGGTACAAACGATACTCCTTCCACCCCGTTGAGTAGAGCTTGCATCATGCCTTTTAAGAGGTAAAAATCCACCGGTTTTTCGGGAGCGCCGAAGAATTTTTCTTGCTCTAACGTACCGCAGAGGACTCCGGCCACGGCATAATTCTCCACCGGGAAGCCCTTGATAGATTGGAATGTTTTGGTGGCTTCAAACAAGGCCAAGTTGCGGTTGCCGAAACGCAAATTGCTCTCCACATTTTTAAGTAGCGCAGGGAGAAGCACCGGGCGCAAATAGTCCCACCCTTGGGCAAGCGCGTTTTTGATTTTAATGCAGAATTGCGGGTTCTGCCCAAAGGCCTTTAATTCTTTCTCACCCACGAAATCAATATTTTTGCACTCGCAGAAACCGAGCCCGATTAAATCTTGCGCAAACCGCCGCCCCAGTTCAATGCCTTTGGGCGCGTCCACAAACGCCACATACGCGCGCGAAGGGTTGACCGGGATTTGGTCGTAGCCGGCAAAGCGGGCGGCTTCTTCCGCCAAGTCCCACTTGTGGTTCAAATCGCGTCGGTGCGTCGGTGCCACAAACGTCCATTTGTCGCCGTCTGCGTGAAATTCTAAGGCGAGACGCGAAAAAATTTCTTTTAATCTCTCTTCCGGGATTTGCGTACCTAAAATGCGATTGATTTCCTCGGGTGTAAATTCCACCGCCGGATTTTTGTACGGTGTGGGGTACACGTCGTTTATTTCACTCGCCGTTCCGCCGCAAATCTGCACAAAAAGTTCACTGGCGCGGCGCATGGCCAGTAGGGCACCGTTTACGTCCGTGCCGCGTTCAAAGCGTTGGGAAGAATCGGATGACACGCCAAATTTTTTGACGGTTTTGTTGATAGTCGGCGCGTCAAAGTGCGCGGCTTCCACAAAAATATCCGTCGTATCATCTTGAATACCGCTATTCAAGCCGCCCATAATACCGGCCAGCGCTGTGGCTTTTTTACTGTCGGCAATCAACAAACAATTTGCATTTAGTGTCAGTTCGCGTCCATCTAAAATAGTAAATTTTTCGCCTTCTTGCGCGTTGCGCACGATGACTTTTCCTCCCTCTACCAAACGTAAATCAAACGCGTGCATGGGATGGCCAAGTTCAAACATGACATAGTTGGTAATATCAATGAGCGCATTTTTGGGGTTTAGGCCCATGGCGGACAAACGCATTTTGAGCCACTCCGGCGATTCTACGTTTTTCACGCCGCGGATAATACGCCCGATATAGCGCGTACACGCTTGCGGGTTTTGGATTTCAATAGCAAGCGCTTTGCCCGTGCCGGGGACGTCGTGAATTTCCGGCAATTTAACGGGTTTATTTAACAGCGCCCCGAGTTCTCGCGCCACGCCCAAATGCGAAAGTAAATCCGGGCGGTTAGACGTAATTTCCAATTCAAAAACAGTATCGGCCTTGCCGTA
>CACXER010000076.1 GCA_902766765.1 uncultured Elusimicrobium sp.
AATTCAATGAGCGTAAACGCTTGCGTGTTTTTCATAGTAAATGCTCCTTGCAAAAATTATCCGACACTATATTATTGTTTTTTTTTTGGTTTGTCAAGTGGAATTTTGTGGCCCGACGAAAATAAGGGTATCTTTATTGGGGCCAAAACGGGTGTAAAAAGAAGATCTTGGCAATGCGGAGCGGATTTTGTTATAATATCTATGTGATTTTTTAGGCAAGAGTTAAACAAAATGGTAGCCAAAAAAGAATTGTGTGTTTTAGTTCTCGCGGCCGGAAAAGGCACGCGCATGAAGTCCCCTCTCCCCAAACCGCTCCACGCGGTGTGCGGGTTTCCACTTATTTATTATATCTTAAAAGCCGCCCAAGCGTTAAAACCGGCGGCCATCGGTGTTGTGGTGGGCCATCAGGCCGACCAGGTCATGCAACATATTAAAGACAATATGTCGTCGTGGGGTATTACGGCGCCTGTTGTATTTGTGGAACAAAAGGAACTTACCGGGTCCGGTTCTGCCGTTAAAGCCGCCTTGCCGCTACTACAGAAATTTGAAAATGTCCTTATCTTAAACGGAGATGTTCCGTTGTTACGGGCCGATACACTGCAACAGATGTGCCGCGTGTTTGAAACGCAAGACAGTGGCGCTATTGTATTAGGTGTCAACGTGCCCAATCCGTTTGGTTACGGGCGCATTGTACGGGGTGCCCAAGGCGAGTTTGAAACCATTGTGGAACAAGCCGACGCCGACGAAGAAACCCAAAAAATTACCGAAATCAACAGTGGTATGTATTTGTTTAAATCCGGTTTGTTGCAGACGGCTTTGTCCCAACTGACGCCGCAAGGGCCGAAAAACGAATACTATTTGACCGATACTCTTTCTTTAATCAAGCAAATGACCCAACCGGTGCACGTTTTTACCGCGCCGGATTTTACCGAAGTGCTGGGTGTCAATAGCAAAGCGCAACTGGCCGAGGCGGGGCAAATTCTCTACGCCCGCAAAGCCGCACAACTCATGGAAGACGGCGTAACTATTGTAAATCCGCACGATGTGTATATAGACGAGCAAGTCCAGATCGGGACGGATACGGTGATTTATCCCGGCACCTATATTATAGGTAAAACGACCATTGGCAAAAATTGTGTCATTGAGGGCGGGTGCTATGTGTGTAATTCCATTGTGGCCGATAACGTAACGCTTAAAATGGGAACGTATGTGGAAGAATCCGTTATTGATGAAACCTGCCAAATCGGTCCGTACGCGCATTTGCGGCCCAAATCAGTACTTAAAAAAGGGGCCAAAGTAGGCAATTTCAGCGAAATTAAAAAATCCGTCATTGGCGAAGGCAGTAAGGTGAACCATTTAAGTTACATTGGCGACACGCAAATGGGGGCCGGGGTCAATGTAGGCGCCGGAACGATTACCTGTAACTACGACGGAAAGGATAAACATCAAACGATCATTGAAGACCACGTGTTTGTGGGTTCTAATGTCAATTTTGTGGCACCGGTAACGGTGCATGAGTATGCTAAAATCGGTGCGGGGTCAACTATAACCAAAGAAATACCGGCGCAGTCGCTTGGTATTGCCCGGTCGCGCCAGGTCGTATTGGAAAACAAAGGGGTCAAAAAAAATGACTAAAAGTGTAAACGGTGATTTGCGTATTTTCTCCGGCAATGCCAACATTGCCCTTTCCCAGAAGATTTGCGAACACTTAAATATGGACTTGGGTAAACTGCGTGTAGAGCGGTTTGCCGACGGCGAAATTGACGTGCAGATTTTGGAAAGTGTCCGCGCGCACGATTGCTACATCATCCAGCCAACTTGCCCACCCGTCAACGAAAACTTGATGGAGTTGCTTATTATGATTGATGCGTTCAAACGCGCCAGCGCGGGCAAAATTACGGCTGTTATTCCGTACTTTGGCTATGCACGTGCCGACCGGAAATCTTCCCCGCGCGTGCCGATCACGGCGAAATTGGCCAGTAATTTAATTGCCGAAGCCGGGGCCGACCGCATTATGACGGTGGACTTACACGCCGGGCAGATCCAGGGTTTTTTTGATATTCCGGTAGATCACTTGCGGGCTCGTAAAGTGTTTTTAGACTATTTTGATAAGTTTAATCACAAAGATATTGTGGTGATTTCTCCCGATGTGGGTGGCGTGGAACGCGCCCGCAAATTTGCTGCTCGGATGGATGCGGGGCTCGTGATTATTGATAAACGTCGCCCTAAACCCAATGAGGCAGTTGTGTATAACGTCATCGGGGACGTGCAAGATAAAATTGCAATCATTTTTGATGATATCGTGGATACGGCCGGTACGCTGACGACCGTAGCCCAAAAAATCAAAGAACGCGGTGCGCGTGAAATTTATGCGGCTTGTACGCATGGGTTGTTGTCGCGCAATGCGATAGAACGGATCAATAAGTCCGAAATCAAAAAGTTAGTCATTACCGACTCTTTACCGATTCGCGACTTGGGACCGAAAGTGGATGTGCTGTCGGTTTCGTATTTGTTAGCGGATGCTATCAAACGTAACCACGATGGCCGTTCCATCAGCGATATGTTCAACTAACCCTTTTTAAAAGGAATTGGAGGAAATACATGGAAAAAGTAACATTGGAAGCCGTTAGCCGCGAAGGCATCGGCGTCAAAGGGGCCCTTTCCCAAATTCGTGCGGAAAAGAAAGTCCCGGCCGTCGTGTATGGCGGTCATAAAGAACCTGTCAGCATTACCGTAGCCGTAAAAGATTTGGAAAAAATCATGAAAGCCGGTAAAAACACCTTGGTGGAAATGACCTTGAACGGTGCTAAAGAATTGGTGCTCGTTAAAGAAGTACAATTCCACGCTGTAACCGATAAACCGATTCACGCCGACTTTCAACGCGTCAGCATGAAAGACAAGATGAACGTGGTTGTTCCGCTCAAACTGGAAGGCACGCCGGCCGATGTGGCTCAATACGGTGCTATCATTGAACACATCATGCGCGAAATTGAAGTGCGCGCCTTGGTCAGCGCTATCCCGCACGAAATCGTGGTGGATATTACGCCTATGACCATCAACAAAGGTATTTTAGCGGGCGATATTAAATTGCCGCAAGGCGTAGAACTCGTGACGGACGGCGAAGCCCCTGTGGTGCACTTGGCCATCCCGAAAGATGATACCCCGGCCCCGGCTCCTGCTGCTGATGATGCGGCGGCTGCCCAACCGGAAAGTTCTTCTACCAAGGGTAAGAAGGACGAAGAAGGCAACTTGGCTAAAGACAATAAAGACGCTGCCGCCAAGGACGCCAAGAAATAATCTATGGCAATTCTCCTGGCGGGCTTGGGAAACCCCGGCGCCGAATATGCGCGTACGCGCCACAATGCCGGATTTCGGGTGGTGGACGCATGCGGAGCGAAGTGGGGCGCTGAGTGGAAACCCTGGCAAAAACTGGGAGAATATGCCAAAGTTTGTGTGGGCGGGACAGATGTATATTTGTTAAAACCGCTTACCTATATGAATGAATCGGGTCGGGCTGTTAGCAGCCTGGCCCGGTTTTATAAAATCGCGCCGCAAAACTGTGTGATTTGTTTTGATGAAGTAGCACTCCCCGTTGGGCAATTACGCCTACGCAAAAGCGGTTCTGCCGGCGGTCAAAAAGGTATGAAAAGCGTGATTGAGCAGTTAGGCACGCAAGACATTGTGCGGCTTCGCGTGGGTATCGGCCCGAAACCCGAAAAGATAGATTTAGTCAATTTTGTTCTCGGCAAATTTACCGCGGCGGATGAAGATGTATTGGCCCCCGTACTGGAAAAAGCCGTTCTTGCCTTAGAAACCTTTTTATCCCAAGGCATTGAAAGAGCCATGGGACAAATCAATTAGATAGATTTTTAGTGTAGTGATTACCGAATAACGTATTTGTAATCCCAACTACCGCTGCTTTGCCACTCTTCTCCCGGGCCTAAACTGCGGCAGGCTTGTCTGGCTACTTTTCCTTTGGAATAGCAGACAATATCCCCTTTATACAGATTTTTTCCGTCTGAAACGGTATCCCCAAAAAATTGCAGATAGCGAATGGTAGAGTCCCCGGCTTGGACGTTGGTGGGGGTAGTCGCCCCTGCTTTGAAAACGCCGTATCTTTCATTGCCGCAATCGTAAAAAGTTCCGGACGAATTGCTGGTTTTCGTACAAGAAGCAAGTGACGGAAGGGATACATCCAATTCATCAATGTCCGGCGTAAACGAACCATTGGCCATAAAATAAACTTCTTCCGCGTCTTTAATGGCCTTTACAAGATCCATGTATTTAGCCAGGTTTGCTTTTTTAACAGCCACTTGATATTGCGGCAAGGCCACCGCGGCTAAAATGCCGATAATTAAAACCACAACCAATAATTCAATAAGTGTAAACGCTTGCGTGTTTTTCATAGTAAATGCTCCTTGCAAAAATTATCCGACACTATATTATTGTTTTTTTTTTTGGTTTGTCAAG
>CACXER010000077.1 GCA_902766765.1 uncultured Elusimicrobium sp.
ATAATTGCCGTGCAAGACCGACCCGTCCGTAAAATTATCAAACCCTAATGAAAGTTCATCAAACGTGGTCGGATGAGTACCGTTGGCCAAGAAATAAGTGTGTTGCGCCGTGGCCACGCCACGACCAATGGTGTACATATGGGATACACGGCTTTTCCACACTACTTTTTCATATTGCGGCAATGCAACAGCGGCAAGTATACCGATAATGAGGACGACGACCAGGAGTTCAATGAGCGTGAAACCACCGTGTTGTTTGGCCGTTATTAAATTGGTGTCATTCCGTACTTGATACGGAATCTCACCTTGTTGCCGTTTCTGAAAGAGGTGAGATCCTGAATCAAGTTCAGGATGACAATGTTTTTTTGGTTCAGCATGACACCTTTTTTCATTGACGACCCTGCTATTTTTACCTAAACTACCTTTAAAACCACTTTTATTTTGCATGCGTACTCCTCCTTGTCTAGCGAGTATACGCAAATTATAGCAAAAAAAAAAAACTATGTCAACCCCTTTTTCTATGACGAGAAAGCGGGCGCAACCTATTCGGTTGCACCCACTTGATTGTATTTTCAATAACCCTTTAAAACCGCACGCCACCGCGAATGGCCAATATACGTTCCCACCGTTTGCCTTGTTCCAAAAAGGCATCTATTTCTTTGCCGTGGTACATCATCAAGGCCTCGGCAGCCACAAACCAACCGCCGTAAATTTCCACTTCCACCCCAAGGCCGCCTTGCGCGTACCAGGTATCTTTGGTATGTTGGCGCAAATTTAAATACTTCAATTTCTGCGTGCGCATTCCGGTACCCAACAATAAATACGCCACAGGCTTTGTATCCGGCGTAAGAACCCATTTGCTGATGAAACCGTAGCGCGTATCATCGTAGGAGTTATCCCCCAGAAAATCTTTTTGCTCCATCCACGCGCCTTCCAATCCAACGCCCAACCACCGCCACGGATAATATAATCCGCGCGCCGTGATCCCTTGCGTGTTTTGAAGAACGGAAATGGCCGCATTGTCTTGCACGCGTTGATTGGAGTGAATCCAACCGACGGATACCTCCCAATGTTTGACAGCAGCCGTTTCAGCGGAGTCTTCCCCCGCGTGATATACTTGCGCCGCAGTCCCAAGCGGGCTAAGCGCTACACAGAGAATAAGTAATAATTTTTTCATGGGGATTAAAATACAAATAAAATCCCCCGGTTAAACCGGGGGATCTACAAACAGATAGATTATCTACCTTTAATGATATGCCAGATCGTCGTTTTGGAAATACTCTGGCGTTTTTTGGTAACTTCTTGTCTGATTTGTTCCAACGAAAGCGTCGGTTGTTTTTTATGCATTTCTTTAACTAACGCAATCGTTTCCGGGCGGATTTTGTACCGCCGGGCAAGCGGATGCGGATCGGAAGGATCGGCTTCTCTGATACGCGCTTGCCAATGCGCGAACGAAGCACGCGGAATTTGATATTTCTTGAAAGTCTCTTTCCAGCCGTGCTTGTCGTAGTACTTCATCAGCTCTTCTTTTTGGCTGAGCGTAAGTATTTTGTATTTGTACATATGTCTAGTGTAGCATTTTTCTGAAATTGAGTCAAGCCCCCTCCTTTGCCGGGGATGTCTTATGCTGTCCGGCCGAGCATAAACCTGATATTAAAATAGGACTTGACAAACCAAAAAAAAAAACAATAATAAGGTAGTAGCAAAAAAACAACAAAGGAGCAAACAATATGAAAAACACACAAGCATTTACGCTGATTGAACTATTAGTTGTCGTACTTATTATTGGCATATTAGCGGCGGTGGCGCTACCGCAATATCAAGTAGCCGTGCTGAAATCCAAAACAACCGAATTATTAGAATTAACGCGCGATGTACAAAAAGCCCAAGAAATCTATTATTTAGCCAACAACGCATACACGGTAAAATTGGACGAGCTGGATATTCAATTTTCTGCCAACAAACTGGAAAACCAACCCACTTATGAATTGGGAAATCAAAACCGGATACACTTATATAATTATGGCGCCGTAACGGTGGGTATCCCGGAGAAAATAGGAATTTATCGTTTCTATGATCATACAACTTCAAATACTTCGTTAGATACAACAAAAACAGTTTGTTATGCACACACAAATATCGCCGATAAAGTATGTAAATCACTCGGCGGTGTAAAGGCCACCAATTCTACCGATTGTACCCAAGCAGTAGGCGAAGGATTGGATTGTCGGATGTATACTTTTTAGAAAGACAGTAAGCCCTTTAAGCAGGCCAAGCAGTTGGCCTGCTCCCCGACAAAATTTAAAAACCACCTTTTCAGGGACTTGCCTTCCGGTCATTTTACTGACGTAAA
>CACXER010000078.1 GCA_902766765.1 uncultured Elusimicrobium sp.
CCGACGTATGCTACGCCGCTGCAAACGCTTGTGGCCAACCGCGTGCAACGGGTGCGTAGGGCCCCCATCAAAAACATCATCCAATCTAACGCGCGAACGCCGCGTCAGGTGGAAATTATCCGGGCCCTATTTCGTGAAAAACTTCGTCCCGCCCGTACGCTGACTTGGGAACAATTTGAAGAAGAGACCGTCCAATATAAACAGGACAGTCAAGCCTACATAGAAAAAGTTCGAAGTAAGATTTATGATGTTTTTGATACAGACTGCAAACTCTATCACAAAATAGTTCTTTCTATCCCGTTTTACGGACATTTCCGGCCGGATTATGCCAACGAAACCCGTAAGGCAAAATATATTTATGTTACCGATGCTTCCTCCCACGATACAAAAACGATTCCGAAAGAAGTAAGCCGCGTTCTTTCTGCCACCCGGCAAGCCCAACCGGATGCGCGCATTTTACTGGCCACCGAATTTGCCGTCGTACAAGATGCTTTCAAAGCCCCTATACATTTTGCCGGGGAACAGAGCATCCCCTTTGCCATACCAGAAGAGTACGACTCTCTCTTGCCCCTGGCAGACAGGCTGAATATAGATATATTGAGTTTGGATGATGACATCATCAAACAGGACGATACGAATTACAACGCTATCAAAGTGGGAGATGCCTTGGTAGATTTCGATCCTTTTTCCCTTCCTCAATCTATCCGGAAAATTCTCGCTAAATATGATGCCGACTGGGAACAACTATCAGCAGATCTAGCGGAAACCCTTGAAAACCATAAGGATATCTGGACGAAGTTGTACTATTTGAAAGAATACCCGGATGAGGTGGCCAAAGACAACAATTTCTCCCCTCAACAAATCCAAACGTTTATAACGGAATTAGAAGAAGAAGAACGTGAATATAACACTTACCTATGGGATCTTGCGTATGTCGTCAACATATATGTGGCCGATTTCCTGAAACGTTCTAATTGGGGAGTCCGCCAACGCAATGTTCAGTGGGCCAACTACATCAAAGCCATTAGCGAGTATTACGACGTTATCATCGTTTACGGCGGAAGCGGTCACCTAAATGAAGAAATGCCAGGAACAGTTCCAGAAGAAATTGGGGAACCATACGTATTGTTCAACTTTTATACAAAAGAACAACTACCAAGCGACCTGGAACAACTCTACCAGAACGCCGAACAAATCTGTCTGGAAGAATTTGGTAATCCATACACAACAAATGATGTGTTTCAACGCGAAGATATACAAAGATACAACCAAGAATTTATTGACCTATTTGATATTGATTCTATCTCCTGCAATACTTCCATTTTGAAGACGACTCCACCGCCGGGGGCCGATACGCACGTTCATGTGTTTTTTATAAAATTTGTTACAAATTCTCATTTATCACCGGAGGAAAAAGTTAGATTTAACATAATACCTAGCATCACGTTTGACGTCTATCTGCCGGATGAATCTGCTACCAGTCAATAACGATTTCGTGAAACGGTTGCCATGAACCAAAAGACCTTCTTTAGAATAGGTCTTTTTTCCCCTTGTTAAAAGGGATATTCTCACCTATACTATAATATGATGAAAAAATTACTATTTTTACTGTTGACCGCTTTGCTTACCTTTCCGACGTATGCTACGCCGCTGCAAACGCTTGTGGCCAAACGGGCCCGGCAGGCCCAAGCGGCGACCCTGCAAACGACGGATAAACCTGTATCGCGCCAAGACCAAATTTTACACGCTTTGCAACAAGAATTAAACACGCCGTTGCGTCCGATTTCCTGGGAACAATTTGAACAAGAAAATGCGGCTCTGATTGAAAAGACCCATTTGGCCAATAAAAAAACTTCCGACTTCGTGGATGATGTGTATAATTTGGACTGCACCCTGTTGACCCAACTGTTTCAAGACCCTCCTTTGCAAACTGGGCGGCCCAACTATCTGCAAGAAACCCAGGGCGTGAAATATATCTACCTGGGGGAACACCACGGGACTAAAACTATCCCGGCAGAGGTATTGGAGGTGCTACACGCCGTACGACAAGCCCATCCGAAGGCTCATATTTTAATGGCTACGGAATTTGCCGAACACATCCATTCCGGGAACGTTCCACTTTCTTTCTCTACGCCGCAACATGCGGAGGCCCTATCCGTTAACGCATATCGCCCCCCGTTCTACGTGCCTTCTAAACACCGGAAATGGTTTGAGACAGCCACGGAATTAAATATAGACGTTTTGGCGTTAGAGGACTATTTATCCTATCCGCAAGGACAAATCAAAATGGGCGGCGCGTTGCTATCCGCTCCGGCAGATAATCCGCACGTAGCCGATATCGTACGGAAATACCAGAAAGATATTGACAACGACTTTACCGCAGAGGATGCCTTGAATGATTTTTTAGCACGTTCGGAATGGGGCATGAACGAACGCAACCAACAATGGGCGCGCTATATTAAAGCCGTCAGCCCGTTCTATGATATTATCATCACGTATGCGGGGCAAGGACATTTGAGCGGAAATTCCAACGATGTGCCCAATTTAGTGGGCGAACCGCACTACGTAGAGTTTGATTTTTACACCGAAGAAGAACTGGCCAAAGAATCGACTAACTTTTATAAATCATGCGCAGAAGTACAACAAGATCAACACGCTTCTGCCGATCATACCATTTACTTGCCCAGCGAGCAATTTGACTTGATATCTCAGTTATACAATGCTAGCGGACCAACCGACTTACAGCAAGTCCATTACCGGAAACGGACGCCAACGACCTGGGACAAAGCCGACTACTGGGAACTCAACCGGTTAAGCCAGCAGCATTTTCAGGGGAATTGGCAAGAAGGACAAAACGTACGTTTTAAAGTGTATCTGCCAGATATCAACCGGCAAGAATACCAACGGCTCATAAATAATTGGAAGCGTGATTTTGCTTGGGAACAGGATGCGCTAAATCGTATCCGCGATCCGCAGGCTTATCAAGAATATAAGAACATATTGGCAGAATTTGAAAAATCTTTTCAAGAAATCATGCAAGCAGAGGATATGCCGCTGCAAGAAAGACTTAAACAATTAAAAAGCTTGTATGAAGATAACCAATTTATTGTGGACGATATGTACCAACATCTTTCACGACAAAAATAAATCTATTTCCCCATTATCCCCGGCCAACAACCGGGGATTTTTGTTCCTGCCGGCTAGGGGGACTTGACAAACCAAAAAAAAAAACGATAATATGGTGTCGGTTAAAAAAACAAAGGAGCAAACAACATGAAAAACACAAAAGCATTTACATTAATTGAACTGTTAGTGGTCGTCCTCATTATCGGCATACTGGCCGCGGTGGCATTGCCGCAATATAACAAGGCCGTTGCCAAGAGCCGCTATTCAACGATAAAAAATATGACAAACAGCATCTCACAAGCACAAGAGGTGTTTTATTTAGCCAACAACACGTATGCTGCAGATTTTGATGAACTCTCCATAGAAACAGGAGGTGATTTCCATCAAGGGGTTGCTCATGATAGTAAATACTTTCCCTGGGGATATTGCGTGATAGGGCCCAATTATACACAATGCACCCACACCCAACTTAATATGTACTATCGCATTTATAATCACGTTAGCGATGCGCCCGACAAACGGTCTTGCGGAACCGTGCCTAATTTAACCTTACAAAATCAAATCTGCCAACAAGAGACCGGACTAAAAAACGCTAACGGGCAAGTGGCCACGGAAATTTGGTATTTTTATAAGTAATCGTAGCAATCGAATACGCTCTGTAAATAGCAACGTCCCCAGGATATCACCCTGGGGACGTTGCACATAAAACGCAACACAACACCACCGTTTCTTATCTTCCAAACAGTTTGCCGATGTCTTTAAGTTCCATTTGTGCCACGCACGGACGGCCGTGCGGGCAGTGCATACCGTCTTTGCACTTTTTCATATTTTCTAAAAGCGCTTCGGCTTCGGCAGCGGATATAGCATCGTGTGCTTTGATGGCTTTTTTACACGCCAACATCGCCACCATTTTGCGTTTCAGCGTTTCGGTAGATTTGGACGGGTCGCCCACCAGTTGAGCGAGCGACACAATAAACTCTTTTAAATCATCCTCTTTAAACCGTATCATGTGCGGGCGTGTATGCACCTGGACCGTGCGCGCAGAAAACGGCGCAACTTCAAAGCCAGCCGTTTTGAGCCAATCAGCCCATGACAAGAGTGTTTCTACGTTGGAGGGCGGTAAATCCACGTGTAACGGGAAAAGTAATTTTTGCACCGTCACTTTGCGGTTATCAAATGCATCCAAATAATGTTCAAATAGTACCCGTTCTTGCGCGGCGTGTTGGTCAATTAAAATAAGCCCCGCCGGATTTTCAAACAGTAAATACGTCCGTTGCAACTGCCCCAAATAGTGATATGGCCCCGCAAACCACTGCGGCGTTTGTGTATCGGGTTCCTCGGATGCGCCGGTAGAAATAGGTGCCGGTTTTTCTTGCGGCGTTGCCGTGGGCAACTCGGCCGGGATACCTGTTTCACGCAGGCGCGTAGGATATTTATTTTCCCATGGGTGATGCCACGTGCCGGAAATAATCGGCTCAGACGATTCTTGCGTTTTTTCCGTGGCCGGCAACGGCTCGGAAATGCGCGGCACAAATAATTTTTCCGCCGCGCCTTGCGCCGTTTTAGGAAGAGACACAGAGGGCACCGGCCCCACCTGAACCGGACGCGTATTGGTAAAAATCGTTTCGCCCGCCGCGTGCATGATAAACCCGAAAACTTGGTTTTCGTTGACAAAACGGATTTCACGCTTTTGCGGGTGGATATTGACGTCAAAATCGCCCGGTTGCAAAGTCATATACACGATAAAAGCCGGGTGGCGGTCTTTGGGGCGGGCGTTTTGGTAGGCCTTATAAATGGCTTGTGAAACGGTTTTGGATTCAATCGGCCGGCGGTTGACAAACACATATTGCATATCGCGTACGTTTACCAGTTTGTCGTCGGGAGTAATAAACAATTTAAGCCCCATTTTATCAAACGATTTATGCACCAAACTCTCTGCCACTTCCTCTCCCAAAATGGCTTTAGCACGTTCCACCGCGGCCACTTCCACCGGCCCGGTTTGCGCAGGCAAGTTATATACTTCGCGCCCGTTAACAACCACACGATAAGCGACAGACAAATTAGCCAGTGCACTTTCTTCCACTACTTTAAGTAGACAGGCCCGCTCATACGAATCACTCTTTAAAAATTTAAGCCGAGCAGGTGTATTGTAAAATAAATCGCGGATTTCCACCGTCGTGCCTTTGATAGCCGGTGCCGGACGAAACGACACTTCCTTTCCGCCATGCAGTTCCAAGCGGTGGCCTTCGCCGTCCCCGGTGCAACTGGTTATCGTCATGCGTGACACGGCGGCTACGGAATATAACGCTTCCCCGCGAAAGCCAAATGTTTGCAGCGTTTCCAAATCGTTAAAGGCACTAATTTTGCTCGTGGCATGACGCAGTACACTTTTCTTTAAATCTTCTTCGTCCATTCCGCGGCCGTTGTCGTTGATGCGGATGAGTTCCTTGCCGGATCCCTCAATATCCACGCGCACCGTAGTAGCGCCCGCGTCCACGGCGTTTTCCAATAGTTCTTTGAGCACGCCCGAGGGTCGTTCAATAACTTCGCCCGCGGCAATTTTGGCGGCTGTCTTTTCGTCTAAAACGTGAATGTTACTCATTGATACGTTTCTTCCATTCGCAAATCAATTGTAGCGCCGCCATGGGCGAAAGTTTATCCGGGTCGGCCAGTTTAATTTCTTCCACAATCGGCGAAGAAAATAAATCTTTGACCATATCTTTCTCTTTGGCGGAGATTTTAGCGCCTTTTTTGGCTTCCAAATCTTTCAATACTTTGCGCGCACGTAACGTACACGCGGCGGGCAGGCCGGCAATTTCGGCCACGTGAATCCCGTAGGAACGATCGGCGGCGCCGGGCAGAATCTGATACAAAAACGCCAGTTTGCTTTTACCTTCGCCGTCTTGATATTCTTTGGCCTCTACGTGATAATTACGTACGCCTTCGTACTTATTATCCAAATCCGTCAGTTCAAAGTAGTGCGTGGCAAATAATACTTTGGGTCCACCGTGCGGTTTATACAAATATTCCACAATTGCCCACGCAATAGAAATGCCGTCAAAGGTGGATGTCCCGCGGCCTACTTCGTCCAGTAAAATCAAACTGCGCGGCGTCATGGACGTTAAAATATGTGCGGTTTCGTTCATTTCCACCATAAAGGTAGAGTTTCCGCGGCTGAGCGCATCGTGCGCGCCGATACGCGTCATGATTTTATCTACGATGCCCAAATGTGCTTCATCTGCCGGCACAAAACTACCCATTTGCGCCAGCACGGAAATTATGGCCGTTTGTTTCAAAAACACACTTTTTCCGCCCATATTGGGGCCGGTAATAAGCATAATTTGCGTTTGCGGCGTGCCGATATCTAAAGAGTTGGGCACAAAGTTCCCGGCAGGCAACGTGGCTTCCACCAAAGGATGACGCCCGTTGACATAATGCAATTCCGTGCCGTTGTTTACAACGGGCCGGACGTAATTTTCCTTCATCGCCACAAGTGCTAATGCCATGTATACATCCAACTCGGACACGATTTGCGCAAATGCTTTTACGTGGCTTAGTTGTGCGGCTAACGTTTTGCGGATTTCGTCAAACAGCCCGCCTTCCAAGCGGATAATACGTTGTTCGGCATTTAAAATTTTATCTTCCAGTTGTTTGAGTTCTTCGGTAATAAACCGCTCTGCGTTGACGAGCGTTTGCTTACGCACGTATGAAAACGGCACTTTACCCAAGTTGGATTTAGAAACTTCAAAATAATACCCATACACCGAATTAAAACCAACCTTCATATTGGCGATACCGGTGCTTTCGCGTTCGCGCGCACAAATTTCTTCCATGCGGGCGTTGCTATTTTGCTTGAGCGAGCGCAGTTCATCCAATTCGGCATTGTATCCGGCACGAATCACATAGCCGTCGGAAACGTGCAAAGGCGGATTTTCCGCAATAGACTCATAAAGTAGCCGCGCCATTTCCTGCAAGATTTTAACGTGCGTGGCAAATTCATCACGCAAATGCGGGGCCACTTCGCCGTATGTTTCAAACCAACGCGCCAGTGGGTCTACGTTGAGTAGCGAAGTGCGCAGTCCGGCCAAATCCCGCGGCGACGCCGTACCGGTAGCGGTGCGCGTCATGATACGTTCCACGTCGGAAATATTTTCCAACAGTGCACTTAAATCGGCCAGAGCACTTTGGTTCTTTGTGAAATTTTCCACACAGTTTTGCCGGAGTGCAATTTCGTTGACATCCATAAGCGGATGCAAGAGCCAATCTTTAAGTTTGCGGCTGCCGATAGCCGTGCGTGTACGGTCTAACAGCGCCCACAAACTACCGCGGCGACTGCCGTCCTGACTTCTGACAAGTTCCAATGCGTCTACGGCATTTTCGTCAATTTGTAAGCAGTCTTTCAGTTCGCGGTATGATGGAACAAGCACCTTATTAAAACTCGGCTCGGTCACATTTAAATACTTTACAATTTGCAATGCGCACGCAAGCGCGTTGCGCTTACCTCCCCACGCGCTCACGCCGGGCCATTCCGACGGAGTTGTATAATCTCCGTCAAACGGCTCTTGTTCCGTAAGCGTAAGCGAGCCGGGCAACATAATTTTCTGTTTGAGAGTAGCCAGGGCATTTTTATCACCGATAATTTCTGCCGGATTGATAGCGGCTAAAGCGGCGGCTAAATTAGTTAAAGTAGCATCTTTGTCGTTTTGATTGGCCCAAAATTCGCCGGTGGAAACTTCCACACACGATAGCGCCCACCCGGTAGGATAAATGCCTACACTTACCAGATAATTCGCTTGGTTAGCATCTAACAGCGTATCTTCCATGACCGTACCGGGCGTAATAATGCGCGTCACGCGGCGCTCAAAAAGTTTGGTGTTTTTATCGGACGTGGAACTGGTCTGTTCGCAAATGCCGATTTTTTTGCCCGCGGCGAGCAGTCGCACAATATAGTTATTGACTGCATGATACGGAATACCGCACATCGGCGTGCCGTTGCGGGAAGTAAGCGTTAGGCCCAAGAGCGCACTGACTTCTTTGGCCTGTTCGTCAAACATCTCGTAAAAATCCCCTAAGCGGAAAAAAAGAATAATACCGGGGTATTTCGCGCGGACATCGTAATATTGTGTCATTAAAGGAGTTAAATTGTTTTTTGCCATAGTGATATTGTAGTAAAAATTTCGGGTAGCGTTTCAGATTAAACTGTTGGGGGTGCTTCCCTATAAAAATTTAACCTGCCTTTCGGCAGGTTTAAATTTTTGGTAGGGATAGGATTCGAACCTATGTAGGGCGTAGCCCGACGGTTTTACAGACCGTTGCTTTTGACCACTCAGCCACCC
>CACXER010000079.1 GCA_902766765.1 uncultured Elusimicrobium sp.
AAAATCGTCTGCCAAAACGAGAGTCTTTTGGCCCATTTCATGGTAGGCCCAAAGGCCTATTTATCTGAGTTGTTGGTGGTTCCTTCGTGGTGCGGTACCAGATGGCGCGTCATTTTCTTCCACATTTTTTTGGCAATCATTTTGCGCGTGTGTACCGTTTGTATGCGGTCGGTGGCGCGGCGGTCCAAATTGTTTCCCGGCCGTTCGGTGGGCGAAGTTTTACCGCTATCCCACGAAATGCGTTGGCTGGGATAAACGCTTTGTTGCCCGGTAATTAAAAAACTAATTACACATGAAACTGCGGCATACGGCGCAATCGCCGGGCCGAAAAGTTCTATGGCCATAATACTGGCGGCCAGCGGCGTGTTAGCCGCGCCTGCTAAGACGGACACCAACCCCAACGCGGCGAGCGTGGCCGAATCAACGTGCAAGAAATCAGAGAGCATCGCTCCCGATTGCGCACCCACAAAGAAAATCGGCGTGACAATCCCGCCAATTCCGCCTGCGGCAAACGTAATAGAGGTAGTGATAATCTTGTACAAAAATCCAAAGGGGGAGTGGAGCGGAGCGCCGCTGAGCGGGCCGTCAATGCCGGCAATACCCAGGCCCAAATACAGGGGGGAAGTTAAATAACCGATAAAAATGAGTAACACTCCGCCCAGTACGCACGTAACAAACAAGTTGCTTTTGCGTACAATGTAACGGAAAATTACCCGGGCTACTTTGGCGATTTCAATAAATAAAAGTGACACGAGCCCGAAGAACATCCCCGCAACAATCATTTTTAGGAAAAACTGTTCCGAAAATACAGGAACAAAATGGATCGGATGATAAATATAATTGACGCCTAAAAAGGACGTTACCTGGAAGGCCGTAATCCCGGCCACCAGCGCCGGAAACATCACTTCATAAAAAATATGTCCTACCCACAGCACTTCCAACCCGAACAGCGCCCCCGATATCGGCACGCCAAACACTCCGGCAAACCCGGCGCTGACTCCGCAAATCATCATTTTGCGTTGGTCCTCTATACTCATGTGTAGTAGCCGTGATAAGATAGAAGACATCCCTGCGCCTACGTCCGCACAGGGGGCTTCCTTCCCGGCGGAGCCGCCGGTGGCAATCGTCAAAATAGAAAGGGTAAACCCCTTTAAAATAGAAAGAAACGAAATGGGTTGGTAATCGTTGATTTTTTTCAGTACGGCATCGGTAGCATAGTCCTTATGCATGGGGGCTACTTTGCGTGATAACACGGCTACTATATACAACGCCAGCGGCAGACCGAGGTAAAAATACGGTATTTTATTGCGCCAGGCAATAGAATTGTCCAGTGCTTTTAAGAAGATAGCGTCTAACGTGCCGACAATAATGCCGATGAACGTGGCCAGGAAAAACCATTTAATGATGTGAATTACGTTATAGGCGGAATCGTCTATTATTTTCATAGTTACATCTTACCAAAATCAAGCCGGGTTGTGTATTTTGAATAACGGGAAAAAGGGTTAGCCGGCAAGCGGGAAACGTCCATATTTGCTATACTATAACTAGGGCGTTCGCGCGACGAACGCTATGAGGTATATTTTATGGACTCTTTTATTTCTTCTGTTGTAACGATTGCTCTGGTGATGGATGGTTTTGGAAATATCCCGTTATTTATTGCCGCACTTAAAAAAGTCGCGCCCGAACGGCGCAAAACGGTACTCATTCGCGAACTGGCCATTGCTCTATTTATTATGGTCGGTTTTTTGTTTATGGGCGAGTGGTTTTTAAAGGCGTTTGGTATACACGGCTATTCGCTGAGTATTGCGGGGGGGATTATTCTATTTATTATTTCCGTGAAACTTGTATTTAGTAACGAGAGTGAACCCAAAAACGATCCCAAAGAGGACGAACCGTTTATCGTGCCGTTGGCTATTCCGTTAGTAGCCGGCCCGGCCGCACTTTCTATCGTGATGATTTCGGCGGCACAACATCCCAAATGGTTGACGTTAGGGGCGGTAATTGTGGCGTCTATTATTAACTCGGCTATTTTGATGATGTCTTTTCCGCTTAGTAATTTACTAGGCAAACGCGGGTTGGCGGCTATTGAGCGGCTAACCGGGATGATTTTAATTCTTATGTCGGTAGATATGGTTATGAGCGGTATTTCTACCTTTGTAAAAATGTAATTATGCTACGAAAAATTTTCTTTTTAGCAGTTCTTCTGTTGGGCGTAGGATCGGAAGCGTATGCTACCGAAAAAGTGGAATTTGCACTTTTTGTCAGCCCGACATGTGTGCATTGTAATAAACTCAAACGGGAATATTGGGATAAACTGAAACAAAAATACCAAGACCGCGTCCACTTTACCGAATATGACATTACGCAAGAAGGCAACCATTTGATCTTCCAAGAAACCGCCAAGGCCTACGGTATCCCGCGGCATAAGTTAGGGTATCCGGCTGCCGCGGTAGGTAGCGAATTCTTGATGGGGTATCCTACCCAGATTGGCACGTATGCCGAAAACGCCATTGAAAAAGCCCTGGCACTCCACGAAAAAACGAACGTGCAAATTCACTCCGGCGGGGTGGAAAATGCTGCCCGGGCGTTTGAACAAATTACCTTTTGGGCGATTATCGGAGCGGGGCTAGTGGACGGAATTAACCCGTGTGCGTTTGCTGTGATTGTGTTTTTCATTTCTTTCTTAACAGTCTATAAATATACACGGCGGGAAATTGTAATCGTAGGGCTCGCCTATTGCGCGGCGGTATTTTGTGCGTATTTACTGCTGGGGTTGGGTGTGTTTAAATTCTTATACGCCATGCGTGGATTTTCCTACGTGATTAAAATCTTTTACATTTTAACGGCCGGTTTGTGTTTGGTATTTTTCTTTTTAAGTGTATACGATTTCTGGGTTTGTTTCAAAACAAAAAAATCAGACGGAATGCTTTTACAATTATCCCTCTCCTCCAAAACACGTATCCATAAAATTATGGGTTTTTTCTTGCGGGATAAAGAGGAAAATACGTGGCGTTTGATGGTGGCGGCTCTTGCGGTGGGCTTTTGTGTATCTATTATTGAGGCCGTCTGCACCGGACAGGTGTATGTTCCCACGTGCGTGCTTATTATGCAAGATCCCGCCTTTCGCGCTCGTGCTATTTCCTATTTAGTGTTATATAACGTAATGTTTATTGTGCCGTTAGTGGTCGTGTTTGTTTTAGCGCTCTTAGGGTATGAGTCAAAAACTTTTAATGACTGGCTCAAAAAACATTTGGGACTAACGAAGATTTGCCTCTGTCTGGTATTCTTGGGGTTATTTTTGCTACTATTAGGTAATATATAGGAGAAACTATGAAAAAGACGCAGAATGGATTTACACTTTTGGAATTGACAACTGTTATCATTGTGATAGCCATTTTGGTAATTATGGCTACGTCATACTACGAACATGCTATTGAGAATATTCGCAAAGCTGATGTGATCTCTTTGATGGGTACAGAAATTTCTGCGCAGGACCGCTACCACCTTATTAAACACCGCTATACTCATGCGTGGCACAATTTGGATACGGCCCCTGTCCAAGTGCGTAAAGCCTATCCGGAGAACCCTTTTGCTAACGGTAAAGAAAATACGATTTTCTTTACCCGTGGAAAGAAAGCCAATGGCGAGCCGCGCCAGGGTTTCCAAGTATATTTTGAAGACATCGCCGGTACGTGGTATATGACGGCCGACCGGGTGGGTAGTACAAAATACGGCTACACGTTGGTACGGCCTTTCAACACAGAACGAGTTTATTGTCTTCCTACGAATCAAAACGATGTCAGCATTACCATCTGCACCGATTTTATGGGTGTGGATAGTGTAGAAGAACTGCCTGAAGATCCGCGTCATCTGGCCAGTTCGACGGATGAAAACGACGATGACTAAATCCTCCGTATCTGCGGTCTGGTCTGTTGGTAAAGAAATCTTTTCACGTAAAATTGCTCCTATCATAACGGGCGTCTGTATAGGCGTTTCGGTTCTGTTGTCGGGTTATATGCTGCTCATGCGTTTTGCCCACCTTACCAATGGTTTCCAATACGATGAACTCTATTCCGCTGTCACGGCTTCCCCGGACTTATCTTTTAGTTTTGTGTGGGAAAATATGCTGCTGCATGATATCAATTTACCGCTTTTTAATATTCTCTTATTTATCTGGAATCGGATATTTCCGTTCACTCAAGTGAGTATGCACTTATTCAGTGCTTTGTTGGGGACCGCGGCTTTGGTGATGGCGTGGGTGTTGGCTCCGGCATATTGGTCCAACTTGAAAAAGTGGATCTATGTTTCGTTATTGAGTTGTTCCTTTATTTTGGTAGGATATGGGGCCATTGTGCGGACGTACTCGTTATCCGTTTTGTTGATGGTTTCTTTTTCGCTGTGGGCCTTGCGTTTAATAGATACGATGAGCCAAGGGAAAACCCCATCCGTATCGCAATGGTTGATTTTCTTTTTTGTGGGGCTACTGGGTAGTTATAGCCATTATTTTTGTGCGGGATTGTTCTTTATTACGGCCCTGGTAGTATTTATATATGCCTGTTTTTATAAAGTAGGTCGGGCATGGTCGTTTTGGGGGACGGGCGTTGTGTTTGCGTTGTGGTGTTTGTGGGGGGTTGTAAAGACGCTTCATTTCTTTGTGCCTGTCGGTACCGACGGGGCGGGAGCAGAGGTGTACAAGTGGTGGTTCGGTACGCCGGTTGCCAAAGCCACCTTTGACACGTTACTTTTCCTGTTTGGTTCTATTACGTTATTCAAAATTATTACTTTTTGTACATTAGTCGCATTGTGTTTATGGGCTTTGTCGTATAAACGGGCACTTTTTAAGCAGGCCGATATGATATTGCCGCTGGCGCAAATAGGGCTACTTATTGGGGTGGTGGCTTTGGTTTCCCTGCGGGTCAATTTATGGATGGACCGCTATTTCTTGCCTTTGTTGCCTGCATTATTTATATTACTGAGCGGTTTGCTGGATTATTTGCAAAAAAATGCTAAACTGTTTTTACTTTTATGGCCACTCCTACTATGGAGTTGGGTGCAAGTGTATTGGACGCAGGAATATCTTTGGTGGCCCGAATACACGGGATTACACGATGCTTTTGTCCACTTGACGCAAGTGCGTAAGGCCAAAAAAGTATTGGTAGATACGACAAATACCGGATATCCGCTGGAGGCATTAAAACAGATGTTGGCGTATTATGTACCGAAAGACTATACGCTAACGATTGAGCCATTGACAAAAGAGAATATTTCGCAGTCATGGACGAGAGATGTCCCCGTTTTGTTGCCATTGTGTTCCCAGATACATATGATAATATTCTCGGCTACACATCTGGTGGAAGAAGATAAACCGTTATTGCTTTTTCATCGGGATACCTGTGTTTTTACTGTACATCCGGCAACTAAGAAAGGATAAAACTATGAAGAAAATATCTATTGTTTCCAGTGCATTTAATGAACAGGGAAATATTCCCTTGCTTTGTGAGGCCGTTCGTGCGGAAATGGCCAAATGGGCGGATAAATACGAATATGAACAAATTATTCTGGATAATGGCTCTACCGACGATACGCTGGTCGTATTGCGGGAGCAAGCAGCGGCCGATAAACGTATCAAGGTAATTGTCAATGCGCGTAATTTTGGCCATATTCGCAGCCCGTATTACGGAATTTTGCAAGCAACTGGGGATGGCGTGGTTTATCTGGCTTCCGATTTGCAAGACCCGCCGGAGTTGATTGGGGAGTTTTTGTCGCGCTGGGAACAAGGAAGCAAAGTTGTATTCGGCCAAAAACAACAAAGTGCGGAAAATAAACTGTTTTTTGCGGTGCGGAAATTTTATTACTGGCTTCTCAATTTGATAAATGATTCCGGGGCTGAACTGGTGGAGAATTGTACCGGATTCGGCTTATATGACAAAGAAGTAGTGGACCAGTTGCGTAAGTTGGATGATCCGTATCCTTACCTGCGCGGCCTCGTGTGCGAGTTGGGCTATTCCAAATGTGTGGTGCCTTTCGTGCAACCCGCGCGCAAAACCGGAATTACTAAAAATAATTTCTATACACTCTATGATAACGCCATGATTGGTTTTACCAACTATTCCAAAGTGCCCTTGCGCTTGGCTACGTTTAGCGGCTTTGTGCTGGGGATGATTAGTTTTTTGTTGGCGTGTGTGTATTTGGTGCTCAAACTGTGTTTTTGGCACAAATTCCCCATGGGAACGGCGCCGCTACTGCTAGCGGTATTGTTCTTTTCATCGGTGCAGTTGGTGTTTTTGGGTTTGTTGGGCGAATATATCGGCGCGATTTTAACGCAGATTTTACACCGTCCGCTGGTCATTGAAAAAGAACGCATCAACTTTTAGGATTAAAATAAATCAAAACCACCCTGCCTTAACATCAAGGCGGGGTGGTTTTTTGCCAAGGCAAATAATTAGAGGTTCTCGATTTGACAGCCACTTAGGAGTTCAATTCAATCCTAGAAAGCAAAATGCCCTGCTTTTGCAGGGCATAAAAAAACGCCTTCTAGGAGAATCGTTGTTTCCTCCGGAAACACCGGCAAAATCTAAAAGCACTACGTGCTGACAACGCTAGATTTTGCACTTTATTGAATCCGTCCTAACGGACGGCTAGGAGTTCGATTCAATCCTAGAAAGCAAAATGCCCTGCTTTTGCAGGGCATAAAAAAACGCCTTCTAGGAGAATCGAACTCCTCTTTTCGGATTGAAAATCCGACGTCCTAACCGATAGACGAAGAAGGCTTAAATGGTGCGCCCGGTGAGACTTGAACTCACGGCCCCCCGCTTAAAAGGCGGATGCTCTACCACTGAGCTACGAGCGCGAAATTGTAATGGATTTAAAAACGATGTTTACTAAATCCGACCTAATTATTATATCAAAAAAACAGTGAGGTGCACAACTTCTTTTTTGGGTTGTTTTACGACACGTCCTCTAACAATAATTTATTATAGCAGTTTTACGGGGCCCCCGTCAAAAAAATTATTTTACCGCCGAAGAAATGTTTGACATTGTGCTCCGGCCTTGCTACCATATACCCAGGGGGAGTGTATATCATTTTGCCCAAGAGGACTTATGAAAAAAGTAATCAATATCAGCAGCATTAAACCCATTGCGTGTTATTCGCAAGCCGTGGAAGACGGCGGATTCATTTTTACTACGGGTATCGTGCCGATAGACCCGGTAACCGGCGAGATTTTTAACGGGGATGTGCGCGTACAAACCGAATTGATTTTGACTAATTTGGAAACTGTACTTAAACAGGCCGGCAGTTCACTCAAAAACGTGCTTAAAACTACCGTCTATATGACGGACCTAACACAATTTGCCGAAATGAATGCGGTGTATAGTACTTTCTTTAAGGAAAATCCGCCCGCTCGCACGACGGTACAAGTGGCGGCGCTTGCTAAAGGCAGTTCGGTGGAAATTGAAGCCATCGCAAAAAAATAAGTTATGACGATTCAAGAGCAATTACTTTCTTCACGCTCATGCGGGATTTTGCTCCCGCTCTCGGCCATGAAATCCGATACGGATTGGGGCGTGGGTGATTTTTCGTCATTGGAACAATGGGCTCGTTTTTTAGCCACGCAAGGTATTAAAATCCTGCAAATTCTTCCGTTGCAAGAAACAGCCCCCGGCGTTACTTGCCCCTATTCGGCCTTATCGGCTTTTGCCACCGACCCCGTGTATGTAGATATTGATTCGGTAGAAGATATCCATCACAGCCCCGATGCCCAACATTACGTCGTGCAATTGGCCGCACAGATTAGTGCATGGCGTCAATCATCTCGGGTTCCTTTTGACGAAGTAAAGCAAGCCAAACTCAAAGCCCTTTGGCTGGGATACCAAACGTTCTTGCAACGGGAACAAAGCGCACGCACGCCGCGTTATTTGGCATTTGAGGCCTACCAAAGTGCGCAAAGTGCCTGGTTGCGCGGCTATTCGTTATTTAGGGCATTAAAAGATTTTTATCATTGGCAAACGTGGTTGGAGTGGCCGGAGGGATTGCGCCATTTTGACAAAACAGCCGTGGATGCTTTTGAAGCGCAAAACCGCGAATATGTGCAATTTTTCGCCTATGTGCAATGGATCTTAGACGGGCAATTGCGTCGGGCTAAATCCTTTGCCACCGGGCAAGGCATATTCATTTTTGGCGACATTCCGTTCGGTACGAATTTGGATAGTGCTGAAGTATGGGCCGAGCGGGAAAATTATCGCCTGGGTTTTGAAATCGGTGCTCCGGCAGACCAGTTTTCCGAAGGGGGACAAAAGTGGGGGCTCCCGGCGTATGATTGGGTGTACCAACACCAACATAATCTGGAATTATGGCGCCGCAAGATCCGCCGCGCCACCGAGTTGTACGATATTTTCCGGTTGGACCATTTGGTAGGATTTTTCCGCACGTACATTTTTGCGCCGGAGGACCCGATAGGTGCTTTTGATGTGGAAGGCGAGCAAAACCAAATTGACCGCGGTTATGCGTTTTTACGTATGGTGTTGGATGAAGCGCGCGGTAAATTGGCCGTCGGCGAGGACTTGGGGGTTATCCCGAATTATGTGCGCCGAATGCTCGTAGATTTGAAAATCCCCGGATACAAAGTCTTGCGTTGGGAACGTGAGGATAACGGCTATTACCGCGAACCGCGTTATTATCCGGTGGTGTCATTGGCGACGACGTCCACCCACGACACCGAAACCGTACGCGGTTGGTGGGAAACCATGGACCAACGCGAACGGGCTAATATCTGGGAAATGATTTCCGCCCAAAGAACAGATGGTAATGTGCCGTGGAGTGAGGACGTACAACGGGCCATCTTGCAACGGGTATCAGGTTCTTCTTCGGCGATAGCCATGTTTTCGTGGCAAGATGTTATCGGTACAACCGATCGTATCAATACGCCCGGCACGGTAGGGGATGAAAACTGGACATATCGCACGGCGTACTCTCCGCGGGAAGCCACGCAAATCTATGTGAAACAACTGGCGATGTTGCGTGAGTTGCTCACACAAACGAACCGAAAATAAAAAGATCTTCTTATTAAAAATCCTCGGGTTGGCCGCACGACAAGTACCCGGGGATTTTTATTTATCGGTATCGGTAGGAGTGGGGAAAAGTTCGGCGGCTAATTTTTCCACGCGTTCGCGTGCTTGGTTGTACTCATTGGTGGCTTGCGTTAGTTGGGCAGTCGGGCGGTTGTTTTTGTTGTTTTTAGCAATTTCCGACTCTAATTTGGTTTTTTTCAGTTCAAAATTCTCCAGCGCCAAGCGCAGCATAATGCGGTTTAAGCGTTGTTGGCGCACCTGCCGTTCTTCTTCGGGCAGAGAGTCGGTAAGTTGGCTGAGTTGTTCCAAATCTTGTTGGGCTTGTTCGCGGGTAAGCGTTTGCAAAAGGGCATTATCCAAGGATAACCCGGGCACGGACACGGCAGAGGCCAGCGAAGCATCACGCTGTGGTAGGAAACTGTTTCCAACCAACATGCCGCCTACAAACAATAACACCATCGTAAAAAAATACAAGATATAACGCATAAGTTATTTATATTTTATCAAATCTGTTTAGTGCGCGTTAGCGTGTCGGCTTATAGACAGGTTTTTTGTCGGCAATATATTCGCGCAATACTTTTTCGCCCGCGGGTGCGGCAATGTTGCCGTAGACACGGATTTTACGCTTTTTAAATTCGTTCAACCAGTCGGGTTTAAACCCTTCGTCAAATCCGGTAATTTCTTCCACCCGTTTGGAAGTTACGCCGTAAAATACCGTTTTAATGCCCGACCATAAAATCCCGCCCACGCACATCAGGCACGGCTCGGCCGTGGTGTATAAGGTTAAATTGTAAGGGGCCAAATCAAACGTGTTTAATTTTTCTTCCGCTTGTTTAATGGTATTCATTTCGGCATGATTGTGGCTGCATTTTGCTTGCACTACGGAGTTGGCGGCCTTGGCAATTAGATTGCCTTTATCGTCGTAAATAGCCGCTAAAAACGGGCCGGAACCTTGGGCAATATAGGTTTTTAATTCTTCTTGCAAATTTTCCATGCGCTCGGTAGCCAATTTAAGTTGTTCGTCGTCAATTGGGGCATTGGATAAAAGATTGGTCGGTGTCATCATTTACTCCTTTTGTTTTCCCTATTATACAAAAAACGACTTGGAGCGAACTTGGTATAATATAACTATCTTACTTCAAGGAGTTTTGTATGGCCTCATTTTCGTTTCGCCCGCAAGGGGTATGCTCGCAAGAGATTTTATTTGACGTGGACGCGCAAGGATGCGTGCATAACGTACAATTTATCGGCGGTTGCCCGGGTAATTTAACCGCGATCAGCAAACTGGTAGAAGGTGCCAATGCTAAAGAGATTGCCACCTTGTTAAAAGGCAATGATTGCGCCGGAAAAGGGACTTCGTGCGCCGACCAATTAGCCCGCGCGTTAGAAGAAGCCGTTACGAAATAAATTTGCTTTCAGGAGTTTACAAGCACTATTTTACTGCTCAAGTATAGTGTATTCCCTAAGGGCCTCTCCTTCATAAAATGTTCCGTTAAAAAGTTTAGTGCAAAAATCACCCGGATTTTTGTTGAATACAACGCCCGAGTTGCTTTCCAGACAGGATATGCGTCCTAATCCGCGTTGGGCGAACCCAGTATAGTGTGGGGCATACATAAATCCGGCGCCTTGGTAGGGTTTCCCGGCTGGGTGGCCGATAAAGAGGGCGCCTGTTAAATGGGATTCTGTTGATATTTGTATGACCCACTCTCCGTTGGTGTGTGCATCTGTGGTTTGATAACTATAAAAACTTCCTCCGGCTGTCCAGCCTGCCGGCAATTCTATAGATAGTTCGTCAAACGAAGTGGCATAATGGCCGTTAGCCATATAATATTCTTCTTGTGCTTGGCCGAGCGATTTCAAAAGTGTGAGGGCTTGCGTTCCTTTTGATTTTTCCACCGCTTTTTGGTATTGCGGCAGGGCAACCGCCGCTAAAATACCGATGATTAAAACGACCACCAATAATTCTATTAGCGTAAATGCTTGTGTATTTTTCATATCTATTGCTCCTTTGTTATTTTTGTCTGACACTATATTATTGTTTTTTTTTTTGGTTTGTCAAGTAAAATTTTGTAGGACGAGAAATAATAACAAGATCATTTCCGTATTATTTCCGATGAGTTAAAAAACCCCCGCTTTTAAAGCGGGGGTTTTTGATGGTAAGTACTGTCTTTATTTAGTAAGTTGTTGTAAGGCGGTGCGGTAATCGTTAGCGCGTTCCGGGCTGTATCCGTCCCAACTGGCTACGGCACGGTGTTTTTTATCAAACAAAATGGAATGCGGTAAACCTTGCACCTGTAGCGCCTGGGCGAGTTCGCCTCCGTTGTGGGCGGCTTTTACCGTAAACTTATGTTCTTTGATAGCCTTTTTGACCGGGGTGGCATCGCCGTCCATAAATACGGCTACAATTTCCACTTGGTCGCCAAATTCGTTGGCTACTTCCATGACGGCCGGCATCGTTTTTTTGCACCACGGGCACCACGATCCCATAAATACAACCAGGACCGGCTTGCCTTTATAATCCGCCGAATTCCAGACAACTGTTTCTTCGCTTACTACCGGTAATTCAACGTCGGGCAGGGTAACCAGTTCCGGCAACGGCGGCATACAAGCCATCAGACCTAAAGATAACAACGTACCTAAAACTAATTTTTTCATCCTTTTCTCCTTATTTATGTAAATTTCCCCCAAGGGGCTCTTATTATGATAGAATACAAAAGATGGGGAAAAGAATCAATCATTTTGGAAGATTACTTGGTGAGCGCGTAGATATTTTAGTAATGCCGCGCTTTGGCGCCTCGTTTAAATTCAAAATGCGGGTGTTGACGCTTGTGATTCTCTTTCTTGTTTGGTTAGGAATTACGATAGCCGGGTTCATCTTTTTTGCGCGCGGGTACGATTACCAAATCACCAAGGCGGATAACAAACTGATGCGTATGAAAATGCAGTTGATCGCCGATGAGTTGGAACGCGGCCGCCGCTATTTGGAACTCACGCGCACCACCGATACGCAAATGCGGCAAATGTTGGGTATGCCGGGCGGCAAATTTATCAATTTGCCCAAAGGGTGGGAAGCCGCTAAAGAAAAAGAAGATGCCCAAGCCCGGGAGTTATTTGACAAAGATTTGAAAGATTTATCGGAAGATGAATTTAAGTCGTACGTGGACCGGATGGAAAATACGGCGCGGATGCGATTGGCCAGTTTCCAAGAAATTGCCTGGTATTTTGCGAACCGTCGTGAAGGGTTAAACTCTACGCCTTCTATCCGTCCGTCCAGTGCGCCGATTAGTTCGGGTTTTGGATACCGGTTAGATCCGTTCGGGCATCGTTCCACCAAACGTCATAACGGGGTGGATTTTGCCGGTAAACCCGATAGTCCGATTGTGGTTACTGCCGACGGTGTGGTGCGCCACGCCGGGTGGGTGCCCAGTTACGGACAAGCCATTTTAGTAGATCATGGTTTTGGCTATTCTACGTTGTATGCACATACAACGGGCATACAAGTCAAAGCCGGAGATGTTGTAAAACGCGGCGATAAAATCGCTACCATGGGTTCCAGCGGACGTTCCACCGGAACACATTTACATTATGAAGTGTGGAAAGACGGCCAGGCCGTCAATCCGCGTAACTATTTTAAATAATTTGGGAGGAGTTTATGGGATTTTTAAAAAAGGATTCTGATTTTTCTTCCGGCGAACACTACTCGGTGGTAAGTGCGGAATGTTATTTCCAAGGTACGCTGAGCGTGCAAGGTTCGCTTCGGGTAGAAGGGACGTTGGAAGGGAATGTGGATAATGCCCGCCACGTAATTGTGGGTTCCGACGGCAAAATCAAAGGCGACGTGTCCGCTCAAATGGTCGTGTGCGGCGGCGCTATTGAAGGAAATGTCTGCGCGGAAATGTTGGAAGTGTTAGGGCCGGCCTCTATTAAAGGGGATATCCGCGCTAAAAAAATGGTTGTGGAAGAAGGCGGGCGTATCGCCGGACAATGTGTCATCGGCGAAGTGGAAGAAGAAGCCAGCGAGCCCGTTGCCATAAAACAGGAGGCATAAGCGCATGATTTCGTTTCTGATTAAATACAAAAAAGTTATTTTAATTGTTACGCTCGCATTCTTTTTGGGCAGTATCATTTATTTAGGACTCGACGCCTATCACCGCGGCAATTTCAGCACCGTGGCCGCTAAAGTGGGCTCTACCTCCATTTCCTACCGCCGCTTGGACCGCTTAACCGAAGACCGCGCGAAAGTGTATCGCAACCAAGGGATGGACGTGGATGAGGAGATGGGCAAGTTTTTACGTCAACAAATGTTGGCCGCGCTCATTAGTGAAGAAGTGTTAAATCAAGCCGCGCATCAAGCCAAATTGGATGTGTCCGATTACGAAATTGCGTACGATATCCAAACGGTACCGTTTTTCAGAGGGGCACAAGGTAAATTTGATAAAACGGCCTACGCAGCCACAGTGCAGCGGGCTACGGGGCTTACTCCGGTGGAATTTGAATCCCAACTGCGCCAAACCAAATTGGCGGATCGTTTCCGCACCACGCTATATTCCATTTATAAACTGACCCCGGCAGAAATGGAATATGCGTATCAAACGCAACATGGTAATTTGAAGGATTACCAAACTAATAAAAACACATTTGCGGCGCAACTGATGGACACCAAAATGGAAACCGCCCAAAAAGCATTTTTTGACGATTTCAACCAACGTGTTACCATCAAGACCTTCTTGCAGGACGAATATGGCGAGTGAAGTATTAGTCGTGGGTTCCGTCGCATTTGATACGATTGATAATGCGAACGGGAGTGTCAAACGGGTGTTAGGCGGGGCAGCCAGTTATGCCTCTGTCTGCGCCAGTTATTTTGCCCAGCCGTCCATTGTGGCGGTGGTGGGAACGGATTTTACCGAAAAAGACCGCGCCCCGTTTATTAGACGTGGGGTGGATTTGTCGGGGTTGCAAGTAAAGGAAGGAAAAACTTTTCACTGGGGTGGCAGTTACGATAAAGATTTTAATACGGCCATCACTAAATTTACCGATTTAAACGTATTTAAAAATTTCAACCCTATATTAACTCCGCAACAACAAAATGCCAAGGCCGTTTTTTTGGCCAACATTGACCCTGAGTTGCAACTTTCCGTTTTAAAACAGGTCAAAAAACCGCGTTTATTAGCGTGCGATACGATGAACTATTGGATTTCATCTAAAAAAGACACGCTGCTTAAAGTCATCAAACAAATGGATATTTTGTTCTTAAACGAAACCGAAGCGCGGCAACTAACCGGTGAATATAATTTGATAACCGCCGGGAAAATGCTTTTGGCCAAAGGGGTCAAATACGTGATTATTAAACTGGGTTCCAATGGGTCCATGCTCGTCAGTAAAAAAGGGATTGCCCAACTTCCGCCGTATATTTTGGAACACGTGCACGATACGACAGGCGCCGGTGATACATTCGGCGGCGGGTTTACCGGATATTTGGCCAGTTTGAAAACGTGGGATGCGCTTAAGTCTATTAAACGTGCCATGATGATTGGCAATGTGATGGCTTCGTTTACAATTGAATCATTTAGTGTGGACCGCTTAGCCGGACTGACTCAACGCGACATCAACAGACGGCTCAAAGAATATACTTCTATGTTGTCGTTTGAGTAAGTTTTATTACCTGATTTCCGTTGGGAGTTTTATTTTGGCGTGAAATTTGGTAGAATAAGAATAGAGATTTTAAGCCGGGGTGCTGGAATTGGTATACAGGATAGTCTCAAAAACTATTGCCCGCACGGGCTTAAGGGTTC
>CACXER010000080.1 GCA_902766765.1 uncultured Elusimicrobium sp.
CGTGTAGCTCAGCTGGGAGAGCGCCTCGTTCGCAACGAGGAGGTCGTCGGTTCGATCCCGATCACGTCCACCATTAAAAAAGTCCTGTTTATCAGGGCTTTTTTTATGGGCAGATGAGAAAGAGGACCGAAAGACTGACGAAGTTGCGGAACCGGGGCGCCACGCCCCGATGTGAATAAACGAGGAGATCGTTGGGGTCGTCCGACAAGGATTTCCGGCCACGTCTAATATTTAAAAGCCCTACTTGCGTAGGGCTTTCTATATTCTTCTGTCGTTATTACCGGTTTGGATAATTTTGTGGGAACGAGGTCGGATGTTCTAAAAAATCTTCCGACAAATCATACATTGTCCAAGAGGGTATTCGACGATTCTGAGTAGAATTCGTCCCCCCCAAGTTTTCACACGTTTCTTTGGCCGCTTCTGATTTGGCCACACAAACTACCCGGCCATCAAAATAGAAATCCAAATGATATGCCTCAGATTCTTTCCGAATTTCATCGCAATAAATAGCCACTAATTCTTTGGTCAGTACGTAGTGATAATTATTTTTTAAATAAATCCACACTTTACCCGCGGTAGGGTTTACCGCGCGCACATGTTGGAAAGCCAATTTCATATCGCCTATATTTTCCGTATACTTTCCGTTTTCATCAAAAAATTTTTGCTCGGCGGCTAAAATTTGACGGATATTTTCCAACGAGCCGGAGTACAAAGTAATCGGGTTGGCAAAATATTCTTCGCGGGAAACATCGTTTAATTGGACAATATCACTTTGGGGTTCTTTCTCTGTATCCCATCTTCTGTGTTGTTGAGAATCCTGCTCCGTTTGCACCACCTGGGTTTGCGTGCCTTGCTCGCGCCGAGAAGACATCATTTTATGTACGGATATGGCAAATACCACCCATAGAATAACTAACACTACAATAAATTTATCTACTGATTTCATAGGGATATTTTATCATTTCCTACTCTTATAGGCATATTCACTTTTTCCCCCTAAAAATATAAAATAAAGGTATATTATTTTTTACACGAGGTCCTTATGTTACACAAAATTCGCGTTAGTGAAGTCGGCCAATACGTCGGCCAAGAAATTACTTTACACGGCTGGCTCTACAACAAACGCTCCAGCGGTAAACTCCATTTTTTACAACTGCGTGACGGCAGCGGCATTATCCAGTGCGTGATGTTCAAAGGGGACGTTTCCCCGGAACAATTTGAACTGGGCGATAAGGTCACGCAAGAATCTTCCATTATTGTAACGGGAACCGTGCGCGAAGATAAACGCTCGCCGCTGGGTTTTGAACTCGGTGTAAAAAACTTAGAAGTCGTACAAATGGCAAAAGATTATCCGATTTCTCCCAAAGAACACGGCCCGGATTTTTTGATGCAAAACCGTCACTTGTGGTTGCGCTCGGCGCGGCAAACAGCGATTTTGCGCGTGCGCGATGAAATCATTTTCGCCATTCGCGAGTATTTACATAATAACGGATTTATCTTATCAGACTCCCCCATTTTAACGCCGGCCGCGTGCGAAGGCACAAGCACGTTGTTTGAAACCGATTACTTCGGAGAAAAGGCCTTTTTGTCCCAAAGCGGTCAACTCTACGGTGAGGCCTCGGCCATGGCGTTGGGAAAAACGTATTGTTTCGGGCCGACGTTCCGCGCGGAAAAATCCAAAACGCGCCGCCACCTTACCGAATTTTGGATGGTAGAGCCGGAAGTTGCCTACAACGATTTAGATGACAATATGGACCTGGCGGAAGATTTCATTAAATACATCGTTGCCCAAGTGTTAAAAAACCGCGCGGCGGATTTGAAAACATTGGAGCGTGATACATCTAAATTACAAGCCACGGTAGAAAAGAAATTCCCGCGCATTGATTATACCGATGCGATTGAAATCTTACATAAAAAAGGAAACGATACTCCCTGGGGCGGCGATATCGGCGGCGACGAAGAAACGCTGCTGGGTGAAGATTACGACACACCTATTATGATTCACCGTTATCCCACCGCCATCAAGGCCTTTTATATGAAACGCGACCCGAAAAACCCGAAAGTTGTGTTGGCCGTGGACGTTATCGGCCCGGAAGGAGCCGGCGAAATTATCGGCGGTAGCGAAAGAGAAGCCGATTACGAGGCACTCCTTGCCCGTATTAAAGAACAGGGCTTGGACCCCGAGGGATATAGTTGGTATTTGGATTTACGCAAATACGGCAGCGTGCCGCACGCGGGTTTTGGTATGGGCATTGAGCGCATGGTGCGCTGGGTATGTGGTCTCCAGCACGTGCGCGAAACCATTCCGTTTGCCCGCATGATGGACAAAATCCACCCCTAATTTGTAAGTAAGTAGGCATAACAGACGCCCGGTGTTTTTTACACCGGGCGTTTTGTGTGATTGTAAGTAAGCACTACTTCATCATATATTTGCGGAATAACCGCGTGAATGCTTGTTGGCGCTCCCCGTACGGCCCGGCGGGGATCACTTGGTCTACGTCCAATTGCAGCGTATAACTGCTATCAAACCCTTCTGCATCTACCCACTCAAAATGGATATGCGGTTTAGTGCCCGTTTCGTGCGAGCCCATACGCACCGTCCAGTCTTCGCCCAGGTCCAAGAGTATCGAGTCAATAACCTGCCGGATATCGTCTTGCGTAACGCCTTTTTCCAACACCATCTGGGTCAATTTCCCTTCTTTGGCAAACAAACGGATATGGGCCGGCTGGTGCGCAATAATTGCGTTTACGTCAGCCAATTCCACCCCTTGTTCTTCGGCCACCAGATGAAAGTTATCAGGGTTAATACGCCCAAGCGTATAATATCCGCGGTAGATGACCCGGTAGAATGCTCCGTCTTCACTCGTGCCTAACTGCATAGCATCTAAATCGCTTATTATCTGCGCGATATTCTCATCCCAACGGCCGTTGCGCACTTCCCGGGCTAACGCATCAAAAACGTTTTTGGTGTCCGGTGTCAAGATAATGTTCGACTTATTTTGTTCAATCCAATCGGGGAAATTCTCCCACACTTGCTCATAATGTTCTTCCGTCAGACGGATAGCGGTTTGGATATCTGCGGGCATTTCGTTGTAAGCCTGACGTAATTCTTCAGAAGACAGAGTAGGCCCTTCAGTTCCCGGGGCCGATTCTTCTGTTTGCGAAACAGGCGATTGTTGTTCCCCTAAGCGTGGACGGCGGAGCGGGTTGTCGCGGTCAAACACTTCCCACGGTTTTTCCCCGCGTTGGGCAGCGCGCGCCAATTGGTCCAGTTTATATAAACGGTTTAGTTCCGGGTCCGCTTTAATTTGTTCTTCGGTTTTCCCATAGAAACGGTTATAGACTAGCCTATATTCAGGAGTGTACCCTTTTGGATAGGATTTAGTTTCCCGGATATATTGCAACAAAATATCATACACTTCCTGTGTCGTTTTTGCCTCAGCAATGCGTTTTGTGTTTGCCCGGTAAATATCCGACATTTGCTTATCTAAAGGGTCTACCATTTCATTATTCTGTTCGGCTCTTTTCACGCGTTGGTCGGCTTCTCGAAATGCCGCATACATGGGCGTACCCTTGTGTAATTCCTCCGGGTGAGCATTGTATTCATCTATCCACTCTTGCTTGGTTTTAGGACTAGCCTGTGTTAGGTTTTCCCGGTAGATATCAGACATTTGTCTGTCTAATGGGTCTACCGTTTCATTATTTTGTTCGGCTTTTTTCACGCGTTGGTCGGCGTGGACAAAGGCGTTATACATGGGCGTACCATAGTGTAACTCTTCCGGATGAGCATTATATTCATCTATCCACTCTTGTGGCGTTTTTCCCTCGGCATGACGTTTTGTGTTTGCCCGATAAATATCCGACATTTGCTTATCTAAAGGGTCTACCATTTCATTATTCTGTTCGGCTCTTTTCACGCGTTGGTCGACGTAGACAAATGCATTGTACATGGGCGTACCAGCGTGTAATTCTTCCGGGTGAGCATTATATTCATCTATCCACTCTTGTGGCGTTTTCGTTGTTAAGTTCGCCCGGTATATATCAGACATTTGTTTATCTAACGGATCTACCGCTTCATGATTCTCTTCGGCCTTTTTTACGCGTTGGTCGGCGTGAACAAATGCGTTATACATGGGCGTACCGTTGCGTAATTCCTCCGGGTGCGCGTTGTATTCATTTATCCATTCTCGTGGTGTTTTTGCCTCAGCATGACGTTTTGTATTGGCCCGGTAAATATCCGACATTTGTTTATCTAAAGGGTCTACTATTTCATTATTTTGTTCGGCTTTTTTCACGCGTCGGTCGGCATCGACAAATGCTGTGTACATAGGCGTACCAGCGTGTAATTCTTCTGGGTGGGCGTTGTATTCATCCAGCCACTCTTGTTTGGTTTTTGCTTCCGCATTACGTCTCGTATTGGCCCGGTAAATATCGGACATTTGTTTGTCTAATGGATCTACCGTTTCATTATTTTGTTCGGCTTTTTTCACGCGTTGGTCGGCATTCTGAAATGCGTTGTACATGGGCGTACCCTTGTGTAATTCCTCCGGGTGCGCGTTGTATTCATTTATCCACTCCTGCTTTGTTTTGCGTTTCGCTCTTGCCTGCGTCTGTCTGGCTACTTCCGCATTTACTTGGGCAGTTAAATCGTTTGACGTAGTGGTAGCGGGCCGCTGCGTGCCCGGGTGGGTGGTGTGTACCGGAGTTGTTGCAGGAGCAGTAGCCGGACGGTGGGGTTGGCTTCTCCGCCGGAGATGATGATCACGCTGGACCGACACATGGGCATGTCCGCGCGGGCGCGGTTTGGGCAACTGGGCATGCAAATAAGAGGAGCCGAAAAACACACAAATAATTCCCAAAATAAAAATACGTTTTAGTTGTAATAATTTGTTATTCATAAAAATCGTCCCTACTATAGTGTAAGTGAGGGGCGCAAAAAAAACCAGGGCCAAAAGACCCAAAAAACAAATAGGTCCCCCCCAAAAAAACACTTGACAAATCAAAAAAAAAAAACAATAATAGAGTGTCAGATAAAAATAATGTCATTCCAAACTTGATTTGGAATCTCACCGCTTCTAAAACTAGAAATAAGGTGAGATCCTGAATCAAGTTCAGGATGACAATATA
>CACXER010000081.1 GCA_902766765.1 uncultured Elusimicrobium sp.
GATTTGCTAGCCGCTGTGCCGCAAATTATCGGGATAAAAGAATCGGACTACGATCCCGCCCACGTCATGGATTGTGCCGTCAATTATCTGGGCAAACTGGATTATTTGTGCGGCAATGACGATTTGTTCCCGCAGTATTTGGCTATAAACGCTTCCGGCATTATTAGCGCAGCGGCTAATGTGCTCGCCCCTGCGTTCGTACAAATTTACAATTTATTTAAGCAAGGAAATCCCCAACAAGCGTTTGAAACGTTTGCCGCGTGGTACCCGCTTATCAAGGCCTGCTACGCCGAAACAAACCCTACTTGTATTAAATATTTGCTGAGCAAGTTAGGTTTCGGCACGGCCACCGTGCGTTTGCCGCTGGGTGCAATTTCCGCGGAACACCAAACCCATTTGGACGCCTTGTTACACACCGCTAATCCGGCGGGGCTTATCCGGTGAGGACCGTATGAAAACAGTAGGCATTATCGGTATTAATGGTATGGTCGGCCGTAATGTACAGGCCGAACTGCAAAAGATTAAACTTCCTTTTGAAGTCAAAACTTTTGGGCGCAACGATGAAATCCCCGCGTTAGATATTGCCGTATTGTGCACGGACAATCCTGTCAGCCGCGAGTTGGCCCCTGCGCTTAAAAACCGAGTTCGGTTTATCGTGGATATGTCGTCCGAATTTCGCATGACACCCGGGGTACCGCTCGTCATTCCGGAAATCAACCCTCACGCCATTACCCAAGACACACCGCTCATCGCCAGCCCCAACTGTACGACGACCGGGCTTGTAATGAGTTTGGCCCCGCTCAAACCGTTCTACAAGTTTGAAGAAATTTTCTTCTGTTCTTATCAGGCCATCAGTGGCGGCGGAAAAAAACTATTGGATGATTTTCATACGCCCGGTTCGTACTACGAAAAAAATTGCGTGCCGCTGATCGGATCCCTCTTAGAAAACGGACATACGAGCGAAGAGTTAAAGGGACTGTACGAAAGCCGGAAAATTTTGGAAATCCCGGATTTGAAAGTCTATTGCCACACCGTGCGCGTAGGCGTGGAAAACAGCCACTCGTTAGGTGTGAGCGTAAAACTGGATAAAAAAGCAGACCTCACACAAATCCAAGAAGCATGGAATCACTTCCCCAATTTACAATACGCCACATCTGTCATTACGCCCAAAGAAGTCAGCGGTAAAGAAACCACTTTCATCTGCCGCTTGCGCCAAGACGTAGAAGATGAAAACATGATTCATTACTTTGTGACGTTTGACAATTTACTCAAAGGCGCTGCCATGAACGGCCGGCAAATTGTAGAATTATTGTTGGAGCGTTTTGTATGAACCCGATAAAAATTCTCGTCAATGGCGCAAACGGAAAAATGGGCCGTGCTATGATTCGTTTGATGAGTGCACTGCCGCAACTAAATCTAACGCTCGCCGCTACACGCGGCGCCGGGCAAACGGTTAGTGCGGATTTTGATGCCGTCATTGATTTTTCTACTCCGCAAGGGGCGCAAGAGTCGTTTGAAATTGCACGTCAACACCAAAAACCGTTTCTAACGGGTACTACCAACCTATCGGAAGAATTTCTAGCACGTTTAAAACAAGAAAAAAATATTCCCGTATTTTTTGCGCCTAATGTGAGTTTAAGTGTCTATTTTTTCACGCAACTGGCCACGCAAGCGGCAGCCATGTACCAAGGATATACAACCCACTTGCACGAAATTCACCATATCCATAAAAAAGATGCCCCCAGCGGCACGGCTAAAAAAATTGCCGCCGCGCTGAATTTTCCCCCGGAGCAAGTAACGTATGAACGCATCGGGGAAACCGTCGGCACACACGAAGTAAAGTTTACTTCCCCCTTTGATGAAATTTCCCTCACGCACCGCGCCACCAACCGCGATTTATTTGCCAAATCGGCCTTGGAAATTGCGGCGTGGTTGGTTACGTGCGGCCCGGGATTTTACACCATGAAAGATTATGCGAAATTTAAACTAGAGGAAACCACAAAATGAAAATTCACTTCATAGGAATTGGCGGCGTAGGCATGAGCGCTTTGGCGCAACTGCACGCCATGGGTAAAGACGAAGTAACCGGCTCGGACCGGCTAATCAGCAAGGGATATACCGATATGGCCTTGTGGGATTATTTAAAAAAACTAGGCGTTAAATTGTTCCCGCAAGACGGTAGCGGTATTGATGAAACAACCGAACTAGTCATTTTATCTTCCGCCATTGAAGAAGACAACCCCGAACTCCAAAAAGCGCGTGCGCTAAAGATTCCCACCATGCACCGCTCGGAATTACTGGCTAAACACGTAGCCACGCACCGCACGATTGCCGTATCCGGCACAAGCGGCAAAAGTACAACTACCGCTATGGTTTATGATATTTTGGCCTTTGCCGGCTTGCAACCCTCTGTTATTACGGGCGCGGCAATTTTGTCTTTGCAAAAAGAACAAGGCGTTTTCGGAAACGTATATAAAGGAAATTCCGATTTGCTCGTGATTGAAGCCGACGAAAGCGACGGTTCTATCGTCAAGTATAAACCATATTTAGGGTTGTGTTTAAACTTGCAAAAAGATCACAAAGAAATTGAAATCTTGCAAGGATATTTTAAAGAATTTGTTTCTCATTGCAAAACAGCCATTATCAACGCCGAAGAAACAAATCTACAAGCCGTGGCCCCCAATGCCAAAACGTTTGGGTTGTCGTACGGAGATATCCACCCGACGGAAATAAAGGTGGACGGTTTCGGTTCGGACTTTTCCATTCAGGGCCAACCGTTCCGCTTGCAGGTGCCCGGCTTACATAACGTAGCCAATGCCACCGCCGCCGTAGCCGCTGCGTTGGAACTAGGCGTAGATTTGGAAACGTGTGCCAAGGCCTTGCACAAATTTCAAGGCATTGCCCGCCGTTTTGCCAGCATCGGCAGTTACGACAAAATTGAAGTCGTTGACGATTTTGCACACAATCCGCACAAACTGGCCGCCACGATTGCCGCCGCCCATTTGCGTGGCAAACGGGTGCTCGCGTTCTATCAACCGCACGCATTTACATCTATTAAATTGCTGACGAACGAATTTGTGGAAAGTTTCGCGCGCTCTATCGGCCCCAACGATCACTTGTGGCTGACCGAAGTATATTATCCGGGCGGAACGATTCCGCAAGGCGTGTCTTGCCGGACGGTATACGAGGGATTAAAAGCCCGCGGCGTCAACGTCAGTTACGACGGCTGCCGCGAACATCTCTTGGCCGAAATGGCCGCCGCGGCTCAGCCGGGCGATATTATGCTGGTACTCGGTGCGCGCGACCCGACTTTAACGGATTTTGCGCGTAAGTTGCTGGCGGCGTTAAAAGAACGTCAACCGTCCTGTGCATGCAAAAACTGCATGCTCGGAAATTGTTGTATGGCATTTAGTAAGTAAGTATTTATTGTGATAGAAAAACCCCGCGTTCAAAAGAACGCGGGGTTATTTTTAGAAAAATTATGGCAGTTCATAGTAACGTCCGTAACTGTCCTCTTTGATTAAGGTTCCTTTCATAATTTGTGCACAATAGGCACCGGGCGCTAATGAAGAATCAAAAGGAATTGTTGTAGTTGTTTTACGTTCATAACACCTGATAGGTAAAGCATCATGTTCGGCACTTCCGTTTTTAGAAACCGGAGCCATAAACACAGCCCCTTTGTATTTGCCATCCAACCTTGTCATAAATAAATTGGTCCCATTAGCATAGTTGAGCTCCACTTCCAAAGCCCACTGACCGTTAGAACGAGTATCCTGCGAAATGCCGAGCACTTTGGCTGTTTTAGGCCACGGAATCTCTATGGCAAGCTCATCAAACGAGGTCATTTCCGTTCCGTTGGCTAGGTAATATACTTCGGCCGCCTGCGCTACAGATTTAAGCATTGTTATTGCTTGCGTAGCACGTGATTTTTCAACTGCTTTTTGATATTGTGGCAACGCAACCGCCGCTAAAATGCCAATAATAAGAACCACCACTAATAATTCTATTAGCGTAAATCCTTTTACATCTAAAATGCCCGTCAAATCATTTTCCTTTTGCATATATATCCCTCCACAGGAATTTAATATATGCTTATTAAAGCAAAAAAAAAAACAAAGTCAAGCCCTTTTTATTTCACGACGAAAAAACACCCGGGAATAAATCCCGGGTGTTATCTAAATAAGAAAACCCAATATTACAAGTACAAATCAAAATTATCCCGTAATTTACCTTTTTCATCGTAGATTTTAGCAGATAATTTACGGTCTACAATTTTTATCGCCGCAAAATGCCGCGCCGATACAAACCGCGCCGTAGCCGGGTTAGGGTTTTCGCGCTTGGTAGGTTTGGTGGCCGCCGTGCCGAGCGTTACATACGTAACTCCGCGCGGTTTAGGTTCGCCGCGCCACATGGCAAACGTGCGCTCGTAATCGGCATCGCCGCCTTGCAAGACTAAATTGACTTGGTAATCTTCAAAGATTTTCACGAGGTTTAAAAACACTTCGTTATTGGCTCCGCGCGCACCGGATGAATAAGCCGGCGCATTCATTATTACAATGCGCCACTTTTCCCCCGAGGTAGCAAGCATATTTTTTAGCCAGGCAATTTGGGCCGATTTTTCGTCAATATCCGGTGCCCAAACGGCTCCTTCGGCGATGTTCGTATCCAAAAAGATAAACCGCGCATTGGCCGAGTCAAACGAATAATATTTGGGCGTGGCATTGCTCCACGTCATATCGTGAAATCTACGGTAGTTGGTCAGGAAAAACGATTTACTGTCCCGGCTTTCCCGATCCGGGCCGTACTCGTTCGGGCCGACGGCAATAAATAGCGGTGTGTGGCGCAAGACCTCTTTAAACGGCGTAAAAAATTCAGCATTGGCATCACTATTAAGTCCGCTATGGGTCAAATTGCCGGTATGAATGAGAAAATCACTTTTTTCTTGCGCCATAAGTGCGGCTAAACTTTCGCGCGCTTGCCCGGAATCATCCACCGGCGCAGGCATTAAAAGACTGGGCAACAAAGAATTATTTTCACTGGCCGCAGTTTCCGGCGAGGCGGCCGTAGAACCCATGGCTAAAAATTTAACAATCTTCCGCTCTGCCGAAAATAACGTCCGGAACGTACCGCTTACCGGCTCTTGCGTACCGTCCTTGGCCCGGTTGTACACATACACGCGGTAACAGTACTCCTGGTTGGGCACCATGCCGTACAGCACCGCTTTGTGCTGGGTGCCTTCCGGAGTAATTGTCATAATTTGGTTACAACGCGGGACCGGCCCATACTCCAACCATGCGGGCGTTGCTTCGTCGGTTTGCCAACGCAACACGAGGGTCGTTTGGGTGGGATCCTCCAAATACGGCCCACGCACAATTTGCGCGGCCGGAGCCGTTAGAGCTGCTATACTAAATAAACAGAAAAGGAATAGTTTTTTCATCTTTAGTTATTTTAGCAAATATCGTTTGGGCAACTAAAGCAAGTTTTCGTGGGCAAAATGACCCAAAATTTAGTTTAATAGAGTATATGAGAAAAATTATCCTTCTTTTTGTTTTGTGCAGTATGTTTACGTGCGTCCACGCGCGCACCGTAGAGTTAGCCACCTCCTATGTAGGGGCATCTCACTTTAATCAGGCCCAAGCCACTTTTACCGTGGCGCCAACGCTCACGTCTTTGGCCGGTATGGAAGTTAAGTGGGTTAAAGAAAATGCGTTTAAACATCCTATTTTTTCCCTGTCTACTCCGCTTTCAGTGGAATTGGAAACGCTTAAATTCGCATTACGTCCTTTCTATTATTTTAAAAACACCAGTGAAAATCCGGCTTTTCAAAACGCTACTGCCTTTGGTATCAACGGGCAACTGCGCGTGACACTTAAGAACGACGAAGTCAACGAAGTGTATACCCATGCATTTTTAAATGCTGCATTCGCCCGTCAAAAGGGTACCGTATTTTATGAAAACGATCCGGCAGAAAACCGTTACTATAATGAAACGGCCTATTCGTTGGGGCTCTCAGAAACGTTATATAACGCGTTTGGGTTTGATTTGGAAGGGGCTGTTTTTCAATATCCCGATGGCGTTTCGGAAGTGGCGGGACTGCGCAGTATCATGAACCAACAAGAATTAGCCCCCATACAAACGTTGGACGTGGTGCACGCGTTACCTAAATACGCTATCGGCACCCGTTTAACCCGTTTATGGTCCGACAATGGATCCACCTTATACGCCAGTTACCGCTACGGTGAATATCACACGGCCGATTCGGAACACTCCATCATCGTAGGCAACTCATTTATAGTGGCCGACCGGGTATCGGTAGATATTGCCTACAACCACGTGCTTACCGTACATAACCAAAACCGGCGTGATATCGGATACATTCGGTTATCTACTTACTTCTAGAGGATTTTATGGAAAACCCTGATTTGAA
>CACXER010000082.1 GCA_902766765.1 uncultured Elusimicrobium sp.
AAACCTTGGCCGAAGGTCAAGAAGTGGAATTTGAAGTCGTAGAATCTGAAAAAGGCCCGAAAGCCGTAAAAGTTGTAAAACTATAAGGCTATCAGACTTTTAAAGGGGCCCCGCAAGGGGCTCTTTTTTTGTGGAAGGAAATATGAGCCGAACTCAACCAACCGCGCAAGCGTCACTCAAAGAGTTGTGGATTTTATCCTACCCGCTGATTGTTACCATGGCGGCGCAGGTGGTGATGCAGTTTGCCGACCGTATGTTTTTATCGTGGCACTCACACGAGGCCTTGGCCGCGTGTGTGCCGGCGGGGGCACTGGCGCTAACGTTTGCCAGTATGTTCATGGGCCTGGCCAGTTATACAAGCGTGTTTGTGTCGCAGTATTATGCCAAAAAGAAATTTGCCTCTGTAACGATTTCCTTGTGGCAAGGCGTACTAGTGGCGGTGATTTCTTCGGTTATTCTGGCGTGCTTAACACCGGCGGGGAATTGGCTTATCCGTGCGTTTAACCACAGCCCGGAAGTAACGGCATTGGAAGTCAATTATTTTACGATTTTAAATGTATTTGCCGGACTTATGGTTATCAATAACGCGCTGTCCAGTTTTTTCAGCGGCCGCGGCAAAACCAAAATCCCCATGTATGTGGCTTTGGTGGGAAACGTCATCAATATCGGTTTAGATTACGTCATGATTTTTGGCAAATTTGGTTTCCCGGAAATGGGTATTACCGGGGCGGCGTGGGCCACGGTGCTGGGCGCACTGGCGATGACGCTGATGTACAGCGGGCTGATTCTCGGCGGGCGCATACGCCAAGATTTTCGCATTACGCAACTGGCGGGATTTTATAAACCGGTGTTTTCGCGGCTACTGCGTTTTGGTGTACCTAACGGGTTTGGGTTTTTAATGGACATTATGTCGTTTACGCTTTTTACGTTTATGGTGGGGCATATTGACGTGATTTCACTAGAGGCCAGCAACGTCGTAATGTCCATGCAGCCCATGGTGTTTATGGTGGTGTTGGGGTTAGGTATCGGGATACAAATTCTCGTCAGTAAATATCAAGGGCTTAAGCGGCCTGATTTAAGTGTGCGTGTCGTCAAAAATGCGTGTAAAATCGGCTATGCGTATGCAATAAGTGTGGGATTGATTTTCTTTTGTTTGACGCCGTTTTTTGTGGGGCTCTTTATTCCGGCGGATTCTGTGAACGCGGCGGAAATTGCGGCGAAAACGTATCCTTTAATGCGGCTGATGAGTTTTTTTGTAGTAGGCGATGCGACGTATTTAATCTTCGGCGAGGCCTTGCGCGGCGCGGGGGACACAAAGTTCTACATGACGGTCATGCTCACGTGTGCGTGGGGGCTTTTAATTCCCGGTACGTGGTTGATTGTGTACGTATGGAAATTATCCGTCGTATGGGTGTGGGGTTGGCTAACATTTTACGCGTGGCTGACAGCCCTACTCATGGCGTGGCGGTTTTGGCAAGGCAAGTGGAAAACCATTGAAATAACAAAATAAAATACCCGGGTTATTACCCGGGTATATTTTTATAATGTGCCGTTAGTATCCAGTTGCTCACATAGTTTACGCTGGATGGCATTACCGTCCCTGCCGGTATAAAAATGACAACGAATCCTTCCCGGCTCGTTTTGCGGAATATAGATGTAGAAGATTCTGGTAAAGGGTTTACGATGCGCTAAAGCCATATACTCGACGTTGTGCCCACCAGGGGAATATATAAAGTCTTTCGTTTCGATACGTCCGGTATAAGTTGAATGTGCAAAAGGACTTCCCGGTATTTCAATATCTAGCGAACTCAACTCGGTCATGTCAGCATATCGTCCATTGGCCAGATAAAAGACTTGGTTTGCGTTGGCAATCGCGCGCACCAGGGAAACGGCCTCGCTCATCCGGGCTTTTTCTACGGTTTTTTGGTATTGAGGAAGTGCTACCGCGGCTAAAATACCGATGATTAAAACAACGACTAATAATTCTATAAGTGTAAATGCTTGTTTATTTTTCATAAAATACTCTTTTCAATCTTGCTATTTCCCTTCTCGACCCTATCATATTATCATTTTGTTACAATGTACCGTTAGTATTTAATTGTGTACATAATTTACGTTGAGCGGCCGTGGCTCCTCCCGTCGGGTATATAGCACAATGAATACGACTTGCATCATCAGGGAGAATATAGATGTAATATGTTTGTGCAAACGGGATCCGTTGGGCCAGGGCAATATAACTGCCCCCTTCACCGCCGGAAGAATATATAAAGTCTTTCGTTTCGATACGTCCGGTATAAGTTGAATGTGCAAAAGACTTTCCCGGTATTTCAATGTCTAGCGAACTCAATTCGGTCATGTCAGCATATCGTCCATTGGCCAGATAAAAGACTTGGTTGGCGTTAGCGATTGTACGCACCAGGGAAACGGCCTCGCTCATCCGGGCTTTTTCTACGGTTTTTTGGTATTGAGGAAGTGCTACCGCAGCCAAAATACCGATGATTAAAACAACGACTAATAATTCTATAAGTGTAAATGCTTGTTTGTTTTTCATAAAATCTCTCTTTTTATACATACTACATTTTTTTGATTGATTAGAGAATATTTTCTGGTTTTATTTACTTTTCTAAAAAAATTGCTACAATACTACTGATTTAGGTAAGGAGGCGGTTTATGGAAATTCTGCATCAGGCCGACATCGGCGTATTTGGCGGTTCGGGTTTTTACAGTTTTTTAAAAGACGTGGAAGAAGTAAAAATCTACACGCCGTACGGTGAAACGAGCGACAGCGTGTTCATAGGTTCCATCGGTAAACACCGTGTTGCCTTTATGCCGCGCCACCGTCGGGATCACTCCATCCCGCCGCACCAAGTCAACTTTCGTGCCAACGTGTGGGCCATGAAACGCCTGGGGTGTTCGCGCGTGATTTCACCTTGTGCCGCGGGCAGTTTACAAAAAAATATCAAGCCCGGCGATTTTGTCATTTGCGACCAATTTGTGGATTGGACCGACGGCCGAAAAAGTACATTTTTTGAAAATGTGTCCGTGTTTGAAGGAAAATCTGTTCAACACCCGTCTCCGGCGGAAACATACTGCCCCAAGTTACGTGCCTTGGCGGTAGAAACGGCCAAAGAACTGGGAATTCCGGTGCATGACAAAGGTACGGTAGTTGTGATCAACGGCCCGCGCTTTTCCACCAAAGCCGAGTCTGCTTTCTTTACAAACCAGGGGTGGCACGTTATCAATATGACGGCATTTCCGGAGGCGTATTTAGTCAAAGAACTCAATATGTGTCCGCTCAATATTTCGCTCATTACCGACTACGATGCCGGGCTGGTGGGCGATGTGCCGCCTGTGTCGCACGAGGAAGTGTTAAAGGTATTTAACAGCAATATTGAAAAACTCAAAAACTTGCTGTTTACGGTAATTGAAAAAATCCCCGTGGACGTGCGTGATTGTGCGTGCGGTCAATCTACCCAGTTGAATTTTTAGGACAAAATTTAACCGAAAAAAGACGCCCGATTTAGGGCGTCTTTTTTAAATTTACAAATGTCATCCTGAACTTGATTCAGGATCTTACCGCTTTTTATTTGAGTAACTCTTTTAAAATATCTTCGTGGATGCGGAATAAGGCCTCGTCGGTTTTGGCTAAATTATTGGCCATAAACACAAAGGAAATCAGCCGCCCGTCCGACGAGCGTACATAACCCGCCGCCGCTTTTACGCTGTCAATCGTGCCACCTTTTACACGCACATCATTGATACGTTTTTGCGGTTTTAGATAACGGCGCAAGACAAGTAAATCGCCGCGGTCGTCCGGCGTGGCAAGTGAATTGTAATAATACGTAAAATGCGGACTTTTAGACATATAATTGAGCACCGCAGCCAGCACGCGCGGCGTTACCAGATTATCTCGCGATAGGCCGCTGCCGTCGTGTAAAACCACATCATTGGAGCCCGCAATCCGGCGGCTTTCTAAAAATTGTTTCAGTTGTGCGGTACCGTTTTCTATGCTTCCTTTTTGTCCGGCGTGCACGGCCAGCATACGCAGCAGCATATCCGCATACAAATTAAAACTGCGTTTGTTGACGATGAGCACAATGTCTTTTAATTCGGGCGAGAGATATCTATCCAGCCGCGTCATCGCCGGATAGTCGGGCGCTTGCGTGGTGGTTTGCAACGTACCCGTCACGGTAATGCCTTGTTCTTGCAATGCTTGCTTAAACGCTTGGAGTGCAAACAAAGCCGGGTCCGGCAAGGCGGCTTTGATAGTAAAACCTTTGGTGTTGGTCGGAATGGTGCCGAAGATTTTTAAATCGTATTGCCCCGGAGCACCGTACACGTA
>CACXER010000083.1 GCA_902766765.1 uncultured Elusimicrobium sp.
CGTCGGGAACATGAGTGCGCGCGCCGCATCTTCCGCTTGGCGCACAGACATTTTGCTGTTATTCATTTTTTTGAATAACATATCGCGTTTCGCCGGATCCGTTACCATTAAAAGGGCGCGGCCGTGGCCTTCGCTAATTGTACCGGCTTGCAACGCGTCCTGAATAGCGGGCTCCAATTCCAGTAGGCGCAAGGCGTTGGAAATGGCCGCCTTAGATTTACCGCAATACGAGGCGAGATCCGTCTGCGTTATGTAAAACTTATTCATCAAATTACGGTAGCCAAGTGCCGTTTCAATGGGGTTTAAATCTTCACGTTGGATGTTTTCAATAAGAGCCAAAGCACACATTTCTTGGTCGCCCAAGTGCTTATGCACGATGGCGTCAATCTCGGTTAGGCCTGCCAGTTGTGTGGCGCGAAAGCGGCGTTCTCCGACGACGATTTCATATTTATCTAACCCGGCATCATACACCACCACTATCGGTTGTGTGAGCCCATGTTCTTTAATAGATTGTGCAAGTTCCTGCAGTTTCCCCTCGTCAAACACGCGGCGCGGCTGAAAGCGGTTAGGCACAATTTTACTGACGGCGATTTTGGAAACGGTCGTTCCCGCCGGAGCAGCAGCGGCCGCTTGTTGCGTCGTCATTTCAGAAATTTCCTGCGTTTGTTTAATAAGAGCATCCAAGCCCTTTCCTAATGCCTGTCTAACCATATCAGCCTCCGAAATCGTAGTTGACGGTGCGTTCGCCCGTCATTTGAAAAGATTGGTAATCTTCCGCCTTGGCCCCACGGCGGCTTAAAAATTCAATGGCTAATTGAATATAAGCGTTAGCCCCGCGGCAAGCCGGGTCGTAATCAAAAATGGACTGCCCGAAACTGGGAGCTTCCGCTAAGCGGATGTTGCGTGGGATAGGCGTCTTATACACCTGGTCGCCGAAGAAACGGCTCACTTCGGCAAAGACTTGTTTGGACAAGTTCATACGAGAATCGTACATCGTCAGTACGCCTCCGTCCATTTTGAGTTTGGGATGGAGAAATTGTTTAATTTTTGAAACGGTACTGATAAAGTGTGCCAGCCCTTCCATGGCGTAGTATTCGCATTGTACAGGCGTAATAACGCTGTCAGCGGCCATCATGGCGTTGAGCGTCAAAAGCCCCAACGAAGGCGGACAGTCAATAATAATATACTTGTACATCGCACGTAACGGCTCTACCACTTCTTTTAACATATTTTCGCGGCCACGTACGTTGACGAGTTCCACTTCTGCCCCGGCTAAATTTTTGCACGCGGGGAGCACATCCAACAGTTCATTGGATGTTTGGCGCACCACTTGTTCAAAAGTGGCCGTTTTAGTCAGAAAGTGATAAACAGATTTGTCCCCCTCGTTCATAACAACACCCAGCCCGGAGCCGGCGTTACCTTGCGGGTCAAAATCAATAAGCAATACTTCTTGATTTAAGCACGCCAACGCATACGCCAAATTGATAGATGTGGTGGTTTTACCCACCCCGCCTTTTTGGTTGGCAACTACTACAATTTCTCCCATAAATCCTCCAAACTAATGTATATAAGTATTAAACATTATTTAACACTAAAAATCAATCGTTTTTCACGTGAAAACTACTTCACTATACCCATACGGGAAGGAGGCCAATGAATTAGCCACGCCTTACCCTTGATATTCTTTTCCGGCACGGGGCCCCAAAAGCGTGAATCACACGAATTATCACGGTTATCCCCCATAGCAAAATACGTATTTGGCGGCACGGTAACCGGACCAAATTGGTCACGCAAGTACATACCGAATACTTGCTCTAATTCGTGGTCTTCCCAAATTTGTTGGTAATTATCCGCAATGAGCGGCGGCACTTCTTCTACCTCATAATGAACGCGCTCTACTTCATCAAATTTTTCATACGGTTGCAGGGGGGTTAACACCCCATTTACGTAGGCGCGGGAATCTTTTACCTCTACAACATCGCCCGGTAGAGCAATCACGCGTTTGACAAAATCACGTCCGTATTGGCTACCGCCGCAGTTTTGTTGAGTACGGCTCTCTGCCGGGAACTCAAAGACAATAATATCCCCTTTTTGTATGGGTTTAGCCCAAAGACGTTTTTGGGAAAAGGGAATTTTTAGCCCATAGGCCAATTTATTGACAAATAAATGATCTCCCTCCAATAACGTATCGCGCATAGAAGCGGAGGGGATTTTGAACGCTTGTAAGAAAAAGAACATCACAATAGATGCTACAAATCCGGCGAAATAAACCGTATTGCACCACTCCAAGACCGATTTAATCAACGGCTCTTGTTTTTTCGGCTCTAAGTGGATATTGCGGATTAAATTAAATGCGGCAAAGGTATCTATCAGACAAAAACCAATAGCGAATTTCAGCCAAGGGAATTCCCCCCCGGGTCCACCGCTCATAACAAATAAAATCAAATATAAGGCACAGGTAAGAATGAGTAATAAATACCCACTATACCAGGCAGCAAACAATTTACTGTCTTTTAATTTATTACGCCGAATTGCCTGGCGGGAAATCCAAGCAAACAGGTACATAATACAGGCAACTATAAAGAGTCGTGTTTCCATGTTATTCTCCTTGTGAATGATCTAAAGGCCAGTTTTCACGTGAAAACTGCCCCCC
>CACXER010000084.1 GCA_902766765.1 uncultured Elusimicrobium sp.
ACCGTGGGTTCTAAAACCAAATAACTTTTAGAAGGAATTTACTATGGCAGAAGAAAAAGTAACAACCGCCGCCCCGGCCCAAGCGCCCGCGGCAAAAGCAAAAAAGAAAAACTCCAAAGCCCCGGCTTTTGGCGTCGTGCATATTTATTGCTCGTTTAACAACACCATCGTAACCGTATCCGATGACAAAGGTAACACCGTTGCCTGGTCCACCGCCGGTTCCCATGGTTTCAAAGGCACCAAAAAAAGCACTCCGTTTGCGGCGCAAATCACCAGCAACAAAGCGGCTGAAAAAGCGTACGCGCTCGGTATGCGTGAAGTTGCCGTAAAAGTTTGCGGGCCCGGCCAAGGCCGTGAAACGGCCGTTCGTGCCGTACAACAAGCCGGACTCATCGTGTCTTCTATTAAAGACATCACCCCCATCCCGCACAACGGATGCAGACCACCTAAAGCCAGGAGAGTATAGTTTTTATGTCTAGATATACAGGCCCCGCCTGCAAAAAATGCAGAAAATTAGATTGCAAATTGTTCCTTAAAGGAACAAAATGCTACACCAACTGTGTCATGGATAAGTTGGCCGCTGCCACCAAACGTGGCGGAAAAGTACGCAAAGCCAAAGTGTCGGAATACGGTATCCGCTTGCAAGAAAAACAGAAAGCCAAATGGCAGTCTGGTATGTCGGAAATTCCGTTCCACAATTTGTTTGCTGCCGCGGCTAAAGCCGAAGGCCAAACCGGTGAAAATTTCTTACGCAAATTGGAAACCCGCTTGGACAACATCGTGCGCCGTTTAGGGTTTGCGGTATCGCTTAAAGCGGCCCGCCAACTGGTGCTCCACGGTTATGTAACCGTCAACGGTAAAGCCGTCAATGTACCTTCGTACCAATTACGCTTGGGCGACAAAGTGACCTTGGATAAATCCTTGGCGGAAAACGTCATGGTCAAACAAGGTTTAACGGAAGCGGAGAAACGCAACCAACGCCCCAGTTTCTTGGAATACGACGGCGAAAAAATGACCGGCAAACTTTTAAGATGGCCCGACAGAGCGGAAATGTCCTACCCTGTCAATGAGCAACTCATTGTAGAATACTATTCTAAATAATAGTTTGGAGGCTGATAATGGCTTTAAATGAACTGGTTCTTCCTCAGAAAATTCAGTTGGAAGAAAAAACTGCGTCTGACTTCTACGGCAAATTTATTGCCGAACCGTACGAAAGCGGCTACGGACACACGGTAGGAAACTCCCTGCGCCGGATTTTGCTTTCAGGAATGGAAGGAGCGGCAGTGAGCGCGGTACGCATCGCCGGGGCCGTACATGAATTTAGTGCGATTCCCAACGTGCGTGAAGATGTTATCAACATCTTGCTGAACTTCAAACACTTACGTGTAAAAATGGAAGGCAAAAACCGCGAATATGTACAATTACACGCTTCCAAACCCGGCGTCGTGACGGCGGCAGATATTGAAGAAGTGGACGGGGTAGAAATTATCAATAAAGACCTCGTACTCGCCACCTTGGAAGTAGGCGGTACTTTGGATATTGAAATTGAAATCACCCGCGGCAAAGGTTATGTTCCCGCTGAGGAACTGGCCAAAATACAACGCCCGGCCGGTTTTATTCCGGTGGATGCGTTATATTCGCCGATCGTCAAAGTACACTACGATGTGGAACCTGCCCGCGTAGGTCAAAAAACCGACTACGACCGCTTGATTTTGGAAATCACCACGGATGGCACCTTGGCTCCGGCCCGGGCATTGCATCGTGCGGCGGTATTGTTGTCCGGCTCGCTTCATATCTTTACGATTGAAGGCGAAGAAGGCGGCGTAGCCACTTCCAGCGATCAAGTCAATGAAGACGTGGCCGCTGAAGCCGGTAATGCAACGAGCGTTACGATGAGTAAACAAGATGAACTGCTCAATCAATCCATTGAATTTATTGAGTTGTCGTCTCGTTCCATCAACTGCCTCAAGTCCGAAAACGTGCACACGGTGCGTGACCTCGTGAAAATGACCGAAGAAGATCTGAAAATGATCAAAAACTTCGGCGCGAAGTCTATGGACGAAATCAAAGAAAGATTGGCTGAAATGAATCTTTCTTTGGGTATGAAAATTTAAGGAGTAGTTTTAGTATGATTAAAAATACCGGACACCGGAAATTGGGTAAAACCTCATCCCACCGCAAAGCCATGTTAAACAATATGGCCACCAGCATCATCTTGCACGAAGAAGTCAAGACGACCTTGCAAAAAGCCAAAGAAGTGCGCCGTGTGGTGGAAGGTTTAATTACCTTGGCCAAGGCCAACAATGTTACGGCGGCTAAAGATACACTCAAAGACGCCGCTGCTTGCAAAAAACTGTTTGAAGTGTTGGCGGCTCGCTATGCCAATCGTCCCGGCGGATTCTGCCGCATTTATCGCGCAGGTCTTCGCCAAGGGGATAATGCGGAAGTAGCAATTATCAAATTAGTAGACTAAGAGGCAACTCATGGTAATAGACTATTTAGGAGGGCTTTTTTCCTCGGACTTAGGGATGGACTTAGGTACAGCCAACTGTCTGATTTATGTAAAAGACAAAGGCATTGTACTGCGTGAACCGTCCGTTGTCGCGGTGGAAAGAGATACTGGCGAAGTAAAAGCCGTAGGCGCCAAAGCCAAGCAAATGCTGGGTCGCACGCCTGCCAACATCGTAGCCGTACGCCCGATGAAAAACGGTGTGATTGCGGATTTTGAAGTAACACAAGAAATGATTCGTTACTTTATTCGCAAAGTACACAGCCGCAGCAGTCTGTTACGCCCGCGTATCGTTATCGGAATTCCTTCGGACATTACCGGAGTGGAGCGCCGTGCCGTAGAAGACGCCGCTTACCAAGCCGGTGCGCGTAAAGTTTATTTGATCGAAGAACCTATGGCCTCGGCCATGGGTGCGGATTTGCCGATTGCCGAACCGCATGCCAGTATGATTGTAGATATTGGCGGCGGTACGACTGAAGTGGCCGTCATTTCGTTAGGCGGCATGGTCGTAGCCAAATCGGTGGATGTAGCCGGGGACGAGCTAACCGAATGCATCGTACAGTATTTCCGCAAAAAATACAACTTAATCGTCGGTGAAACAACCGCCGAAGAAGTGAAGATCAACTTAGGTTCTGTGTATCCGCTTAAAGAGGAAAAATCTATGGAAGTGAAAGGTCGCGATCAGACACAAGGTTTGCCGCGCACTTTAACCGTTACTTCCGAAGAAATCCGCCAAGCCCTTATGGAGCCGGTGCGCTTGATTTTGGACGTTATCAAAAGCACGCTGGAAGAAACTCCGCCTGAACTCGCAGCCGATTTGGTGGACCGCGGGCTCGTGGTGGCTGGCGGTGGTAGCCTCTTGCGGGGAATTACGGAACTTATCCGCAAGGAAACAGACATCCCGGTACATCGCGCTGCCGACCCCTTGAGTTGTGTAGCGTTGGGCACGGGCAAGTTTTTAGAACAACTAAATGAAAAAGGAACCCGCTTTTTGAGTTCGCGCGGAAAGTCGTTCTAATTTTGCTTTACCGATGGATTGAAAGCGGGCACCCTTGCTAGCAAGGAGTGTCCGCTTTTCGGTTTTACGCGTTTTTGCCGTTTTATCGCAGGGAAAAACGGCTCACAGATTTATGGTATCATCCCGCAAAAAAACCGTTAAAAAACAAGTTTATACTGGAAATCGACGACGTATATTATTCCCGGTGGCGTTTTTATTATTATCTTTTCTACTCATGATATTACCGTTGGAGGGTTTTGTATCATCGGTAAAAACGGTACTGTCTTACGTTTTTATTCCCCAAGTACGTCTGGCACATGGCACCGTAAAATATGCTGAAGGCGTACACCAAACGGTGCAAGAATTATTAAATGCGCATCACGAAAACCGCCTTCTCAAACAACAAATAGAGATGGAGCATTTGCTCGCCTCACAAGCCCAAACGGTATTTCAAGAGAACCAACGCTTGGCCGCTGCATTGGAATTACGTCCGGAACTGCCTTGGCAAGGGGTATGGGCTAAGGTGGCTTATCGCGAACCGAGCCAGTGGAACAGTGTAATTATAGACAAAGGTTCCGCCGATGGCATTACCGAGCGTTGCGCAGTGCTTTCGTTGGAACAAGGCAAAGAAGGGCTGGCCGGCGTGGTGGTGGAAGTAACGGAAAATACGGCCAAAGTGCTTTTGGTGCGTGATGAAGATTTTTCAGCCGCCGTGATGTTGGAAAAAGGACAAGAAGAAGGTCTGCTTGTCGGTGGCGGTGCTCATGCGGTACGTATTAAATACTTGCCGCTCGGGGCGGAAATTGCCAAAGGAGATAAAGTATTTACGTCGGCTACCAGTAGTATTTTCCCGGCAGGTATTTTAGTGGGTTCGGTGCGCGCGGTGCGTGATGACGGCAGTTTTCAAACGGCCCAAACGGTAGAAGTGGACCCGCTTATTCGTTCCGCGGCCGTCAAAGAAGTGTTCGTCCTTTTTAAACCCGAAGAACCCGCAAAGGAGGCAACCTATGTGGAAACTTTGTAAACTGCTGGCCTTGTTTATCTTGGCTACGGTAGGGCATTGGAGTGTTGCTACCTTGTTCTCCTATTGGGGATTAAACGTCAACTTTATGTTGGTATTTGCTATTGCATTTTGTACGGCGGCCCGACTGGAAATCGGTTATCCGATGGCTTTTGTGTGTGGGTTATTTTTGGATTTCTTTGGTACAAAATTGTTTGGCAATAACGCTTTTTCTTTTACGGCCGCGGCGTGCATTGTATATGCTCTGCGGGAACGGATTGATTTTTCCGGATTTTTACCGCAAATGGTTACGGTATTTATGCTGACTTGTATGGTGGGTGTGATCAACAGTTTATTGTTGATACATTTTACTTCTTCGTCGTTGTGGCCGGGTACGGGTAGTTTAGTCGGGGGTGCGCTGATAGGGGCCTTTTTAGCGCCCATTGTATTTGCTATCGTGCACTGGATTTGGGCCGGATTGTCTGCAGAGGAGCACCTGTAAAAAATGGTCATGGCTGTTACGAAAGTGTTGTTCAATATGCGTCTAAAGACGATGATGGTGCTTGCCGCCGTGGCAGGGAGTATCATTGCTTTGCGCCTTATTGACATCCAGATTTTGCGTCACAATGCGTATTTGCAAATGGCGGAACGTAACCGCACTCAAATCTTATATCAAACCGCACCACGCGGTCGTGTGTTTACTGCAGACGGTGTGGCCGTAGCGTCTAATGCGCCTGCTTTCAGTTTGTATTATTTAGGGGGCAGTACCGATACGGAATATCTAAAGCGGCTTTCACATGATTTTGCTCCGCATTTACACGTATCAGAGGATGCTTTGCAAGCCAAATTGCAGGCCGGGGCTTCCAGCGGCAAAGCCGTTCTACTGGCCGAAAACTTATCTACTAAAAGTACGGTTGCTCTACAAGAATTGCAGTATTATTATCCGGGCATTTATTTGATTGAAGAAACGAAGCGCAATTATCCTTACGGTATTTTTGCCAGTCATCTGCTTGGCTATTTGGGTAGTTTGGATGAGAAACAATGGCGTAAACGTGATAGCAAATTGGGTTATCGCCTATCCAGTAAAATCGGTAAAAACGGTATTGAAAAAAAGTTTGAGCAAGAATTAAAAGGAAAAGACGGTGGCGTTTATTTAGAAGTAGATTATCGGGGCCGCGTCAAAAGCATTATTGAAGACAAAAAATGGGCTGCCGGTAGCGATGTATATTTGACGCTGGATTTTGCCGTTCAACAGGCCGCCGAAGAAGGACTTAAAAATTCTCTGACCGGGCGTGGTGCGGCGGTGGCATTAGATCCGCGCACCGGGGCCGTGTTGGCCTTGGCCAGCGCGCCGGCCTACGATCCGAATATCTTTGTACCGTATAGCGATGAAGAATACGACCCGGAAAGCAAAAAAATCAATGAATATAATTTGGCCTTGCAAGGGATTTATCCGCCAGCCTCCACCTTTAAAGTAATTACGGCCGCGGCCGCCGTGGAAAGTGAACAAATAGATTTAAAACGTAAAATAAATTGTACCGGAAAATATAATGCCGGTTCGCGTATTTTTAAATGCTGGGGTACGCACGGACCGGTCGATTTTTGGGAAGGCATGGCCCACTCGTGCGACGTTTATTTTTACTCAGTGGCTGCCCAATTAGGGGCGGCCGCCATTGAGCGGGTACAGCGGATGTTTATGTTTGGCCGTCCGACGGGGATTGATTTTCCGGGCGAAAAAGCCGGCAATTTATACGGTCCTACTCGTCGGGCACGTAATAAAACATATTGGTTTATCGGCGATACACTCAATTTATCCATTGGACAAGGGGAACTGCTTGTTACGCCTATTAAACTGGCACAATTTGCGGCGGCTTTAGCCAGCCGCGGTAATTTGTACCGTCCGTATTACGTGGAAAAGATTGTCAGCAATCAAACCGGGAAAACGGAACAAGTCGGGAAAACCGAAATCTTACAACACGCCGACCTCAAGCCGGAAACATACGATGTTTTGTTTCAAGCCCTTAAATATACGGTGGATAACGGTACGGCCCGCCGCGCCAAAATAAAAGGAGTGGACGTGTACGGAAAAACCGGTACAGCCCAAAATCCGCATGGGCCGGATCACGGTTGGTTTATGGCGTTTGCCGGATATCCGGGTGAAAAACCGGCGATTGCCGTGGCAGTGTTTGTGGAATACGGCGAAAGCGGTTCGGCAGCAGCCGGGCCGATTGCGCACGATATGTTAAAGGCATATTTTGATAATCCTGCCCACCATCAACCGCAGAAAACACAGGAAGAATATAACGAATTGCTTGAGGAGACTTATGGGCGATAGAAAATTATTTGGCGGCGGACGCAGCCGGTTAGATTATATCTTGCTCGGGGCCATGGTAGCGTTAGTGCTGTTGGGGGCCTTGTGTATTATGTCTGCCGTAAATAGTATTTCGTGGGCCAATCCGGTAGTGCGTACGCATTGTATTGCGTTACCGGTGGGGGCGTTTGCGTTTTTTATCGGTTGGAGTTTTAACTATCAGATTTACGATGAACAATGGAAAGCGTTGTATATGTTTATCTTGTTATTGCTTGTTGGCGTATTGCTATTTGGGTCCTATCAGCGGGGGTCGCGCTCATGGTTTGTATTGCCGTTTTTTTCTATGCAACCCTCGGAAATTTGCCGGGTATGTACTATTTTAGTGGCGGCGGCTTTTCTGGATCGACGCGGACGACGCATTCGTGAAGTAACTTCTGTATTTTGGTTGTGTTTACTATTGTTGCCGATTTTTGGACTTATCATGATGCAACCTGATTTTTCATCCGTAGTTGTTACTTTGCCGGCTTTGTTAGTGTTGTTATATTGTACCGGGGTTAATGTGTTTTACCTGGGATTGATTGCTTTGTTTGCCGGAGTGGCCGGGTTTTTTACAATTTCGTGGACGTATATTTATTTACATCCGGACACCCTATCTTATCCCCTGGTTCAGGTATTTCACGGTTTATCGCACAACGGGTGGTATATTGCCGGGTTTGCTACGGCGGTTATTGTGCTAGGGTATGTGGCCTGGTGGCTATTTCGACAGTTTCGGATCTATTTACCGTCTGCTTATTTTGTGTTAGCGACGCTCATGGTACTGGCCGGACTGTTTGGCGGGATATTTGTAGAACATCAAATGAAGCCGCATCAACGTAAACGCGTGGAGGCCTTTTTGGCGCCGCGTTCTGATCCGCAAGGAGCGGGATATAATATTCTGCAAGCCCAAATTGCTATGGGAGCCGGCGGCATTATGGGCAAGGGACTTTTTTCGGGGACGCAATCGCGTTTAGGTTTCGTGCCGGAACGCCATACTGATTTTATCTTAGCCGTTGTAGGGGAAGAACTCGGTCTATGGGGCACGCTGTGCGTGCTGGGATTATATTTTCTCATTTTGTGGCGCATTATTGGAGTGGCCTATGCTTCGGGGGATAGGTATGGGTATTTGGTTTGCGCCGGTATTTTTGGTATGTTCTTTACGTACATGCTGATCAACTACGGAATGTTGATTGGTATTGTGCCGGTGGCGGGGATACCGCTGCCTTTTATTTCCTATGGCGGTTCCAACCTAGTAGCCAGTTTGTGGGCGTTAGGAGTGGTGCAATCTGTGTATGCACGCCGTCTAAGGGCATAAAAAAGATGAATTACACACCAAAAATTTATAAAATGCGTATAGTGTTCCGTTGGCAAGATAATCAAACGGAGCATCCATACGCTTTACGCGGTATAAAAAGAATGGTGCTTGATTCGGGCTTGCCGTATGAGCCGTCCAAGTTTGTGAGCAGTCTGCCACGGCTTGCGTACGGTCCGGCTCTCGCTAAAGGACAGCGAGCCGAACGTGAGTACCTGGATATTTATCTGCTGGAAAACCGCGACGAAAAGGACGTGCGTCAGGCGCTCATGCAAACGGCTCCTAAGGGGTTTGAGATTGTGCAACTGACGCGGGTGCCTTATCCGTTGCCCTCCGTGCAGAATTTGGCAGCCGCGGCCAGATACCGGGTGAAAGGGGATTTTTCCCCGTTTGTTTCGTCCGGGCGGAAGTTGGAAACGTGGAACGAAAAGCGTGATTTTATCGTTACGCTGCGTGACACAGATAATACGGTGCGCGAACGCAATATTACGCAGGGGTTAGTTAAATCTTGTGTGTGCGCGCCGGATGAAATTGAATTGCTGTTGGCCCCGATAAGCGGTCAATGGGTTAATCCGCAATGGTTTATCGCCGCATGGGCGGGTCTGGAAGTGCCGTTACAAGACGAAAATTTTGCGGTAGCAGGTTTAGTTTTTATTAGGCAGGAATTATGCTGGCGGGATTCGCAAGGCGAATTTCACCCGATTTAAAATAGGGGATTTCCCCTAAGTGAGGATTTGAAACATGACCAAAATGAATGAAGAACTTCCGGTAGTGGAAGCGTTAGTCAATACGTCGTTTGAAGAAACACGTATTGCTATTTTAGAAGACGGACGCGTCAACGAACTCTTGTGGGAACGTCGTGGCGCGCTCAACATTGTAGGTAACATCTACAAAGGAACGGTAGAAAACGTACTTCCCGGTATTTCCAGTGCGTTTTTGAATATCGGTTACGAAAAGAACGCCTATTTGTATATTTCCGATGTTATTGGCGGCGACAAAAAGAATATTGATAAAACACTCCACAAAGGCCAAGAAGTCATGGTGCAAGTAGTTAAAGATGCTATCAGTACCAAGGGGATGAAAGTAACGATGGATGTTACGTTGCCCGGCCGTTATTTGGTGCTTACACCACACCAAAGTTTTGTGGGTGTTTCTAAGCATATTGAAGATTCTGAATCGCGCCGCAAACTCAATGATATCATGCAAGAGTTGGCCGATAAGCACCTAAACGGTATGGGATGCATTGTACGCACAGAGGCCGAAGAAGCCACAAAGGAAGAATTGGAACGGGAAGTGAAATATCTTTACCGTCAATGGCAATCCATCGTAAAGAAGTTTGAAACGTCGCGCTCTCCGCGGCTCTTGCACGAAGATATGGACGCCGTACTCCAAGTGGCGCGTGATGTGTTATCCGAAAATGCAAAAGTATATATGTTGGATAACGAAAAAGACTACGAGCGCGTCATGGAATTTGTTAGCAAAAACTCGCCGGAACTGGCCGACCGGGTCAAACTCTACAAAGGCAAAACGCCGATTTTTGAAGCGTACGATGTAGAAAAAGAAATTGATAATTTGCGCAAAATTAAACTGCCGCTTCCCAACGGCGGAAGTATTATTATTCAAGAGGCCGAATCTCTCTGCGCTATTGACGTAAACACCGGTAAATTTACCGGCAATAAATCGCAGGAAGAGACGGTCACGCAGACTAACATTGAAGCCGCCCAAGAAATTGCTCACCAATTACGCTTGCGTAACATTGGGGGTATTATCGTTATTGACTTTATTGACATGCGCAAGGCCTCTAGCCGCCACCGTGTAGTGGAAGCGCTGGCCCAAGCCGTCCGTGGCGACCGGGCTAAAATCCGCATTTTGCCTATCACGCGGCTGGGCCTTGTGGAAATGACGCGTGAGCGTAAACGGGCCAGCACGGGCAGTTTTATCAGCGAGGAATGTCCCCAATGCCACGGTTCGGGCCGTGTGTTGTCTGCCGAGAGTATGCGCATTAAAATCCAACGGGAAATTTACGACCTTACCAATGGTCGCCCCGGCGGGAATTTGCGTGTCGTTTTGCACCCGGTGTTAGCGGAGGCCATTAAATCGCGTCAAGCGGATATTGAACAAAACATTCACCGCACGCTCAAAATCCAAGCCGATCCGCAACTGGTGTGGGAAGATTACAAAATCGTATTAGAATAATCCGGCGCCCGGATAAAACCGGGTTCCGTTTATCCGCGTATGAAACACGTGCTACGGTTGTTAGGAATAGTTTTGCTGGGGATTTTATCTGGTCCGGTTTATGGGCAAGATAAAATCCCTTTGCTCATTTCCGGCCGTAAACAGACGTCGCTTTCGGGGCGCGTACAAAACGGTGTAACGTATGTGGACTTACAAAAAACCGCCCGCAGTTTGGGGCTTAATGTGGAATTGTTTGCCCGTTCCAAACAAGCCAAACTGACGGCGCGCGGTTTTTATGCTATCTTGACGGCTCCGCTCCGGGAGTTTATTGTCAATGCCAAATCGGCGAAACTGACGGAACCTGTACAAATAGACGGGAGTAAAATATTAGTACCGGTAGAATTTTTTCTACTGCCGGAAGTACAAAAAGCCGTCGGAAAGGAAATTTCATTTTCAGATGGAAAATTGCAGGCAGAACGTCGCTTCAATTTGGAACGGACGGATAACGGAGTGACTGCGACGGAAAATCGCCTTGTGTTTCAGCCGCGCGGCCAAGTAACGTGGTCGTCACAGGCGCCAAATCCGCATACGGTAGAAGTTGTTTTCCCTAACGTAACAATTAAACGCGATGAGAATTTCCGCTTCAAGACCGATTTTATTTCGTCGGTTGCTATTCGCCAAGACCGTGCCGATGCTAAAATGAAAGTGATTTTAGGCAAACGCGGTTCGTACTGGACGATGGAAGAGGTAGATGGAAAAATTTATTTCCGCGTAGGGGCTGGTAAATTAGCGCCTATTCCGTCGGCTATTCCGGTGCAAACCACACCGGTGGCGGCAGAAACAAACACGGCTGCTTCTACGAACGTAAGCCCCGATGAGATAGAAGAAATGTCTGCCGAAGAAACACCTGTTACCGCGATAAGTGCGGCGGTTTCTCCCACAGGGCCGACGATGCAAGCGGCCGCTCCGGCGACGGTGATGAAACCCGGCCCGGCGGTGGCTATGTCTTCCGCGCATAAAAAAATGCGCATTGTGGTAGACCCCGGCCACGGCGGCAAAGATCCGGGCGCTTTGCGTTCACGCGTGCGGGAAAAAGACCTCAATTTGGCCGTCGGTAAAGAGTTATATAAATTACTTAAAAAGGGAAATTTTGAAGTAAAAATCACGCGTGATAACGACACGTTTATCCCGTTGTCCGAGCGGTCTAAACTCTCTAATAATTTCAAAGCGGATTTATTTGTGTCCGTACATACGAACTCGTCTAAAAATCGCAACGCAAATGGTTTTGAAGTCTATTTCCGCAGTGAAAAGGCCACCGACAAAGAGGCCGCCGAAACGGCCGCGTTAGAAAACGAAGCCATGCAATACGAAGAAGTCCATTATAATTTCGTGGATGCGTTGTTGCAGTCGCTAGCGAAGAATGAGTATATCAACGAAAGTTCCAAACTGGCCGGTTACGTGCGTAATGAAGTATATAAACAGCCGGGTATCGGCATTTCCGTCAACAAAAACAGCAGCGTGCGCCAGGCCAATTTCTACGTCTTAAAAGGGGTGCAAAGCCCCGCCATTTTAGTAGAAATGGGATATATCAGCAGTAGTAAAGACCGCGGCCGTTTGACCCAAAGCAAAGTGCAGAAGAATATGGCACAAGGAATTTACAACGGCATTTACAACTACGCCAAAAACGAAGGTTGGCTTCAATAATTCCAGTTTGCAAATTTGGGCCATCTAAGGCAGACTTTCACTCGCGTACTTGCGGCGCTGTGCGCCGTCCTCTGGACGTACGCTTCGTTCAACTTGCGGCCTTACCTGGCCTCAAATTTGCTTCCTGTGTTTCGGTTTTTCCCGTACACTAAGAAGTGACTATTTATCTCAAATCTGAAAAATTTATCCCTTACGGATTCGTGCAGATCTTTTGGCCCAATGTCGTTGAACCGGTGCAGGTGATTGTCCCGGGATTGGGGGAATTATCCAACCAAACACGGTAGGTAAATTCTGCAGCGCTTTTGCACTGGCTAACCCGGGTATGATTGTTTGCTATGCTGGGGCAATAATAAGCGTCTAAATAAAGATGGTTTGCGGTGGCGTTTGCTTGCACTTCACCTATCACATCTATGTCAAAATAGGCATCACATGTATATGTAGATCCATCATCGGCGGACAATTTTTGGCATGAACTTTCCGTAGCCAGCGCATCCAAATCAAACGCATATTCTCCATTGGCTAAATAATATGCTTCTTCGGCACGTTTAATATCCGCCATTACCGTTTTTATATTTGCAAATCGTGCTTTGATAACGGCTTTTTGGTATTGCGGTAAGGCCACGGCGGCCAAAATACCGATAATAAGTACCACAACCAATAGTTCTATTAGCGTAAATGCCTGTTTGTTCTTCATATTTTTTGCTCCTTTGTTTTTAACCAACACCTTATTATTGTTTTTTTTTTTTGGTTTGTCAAGTGAAATTTTTAGCCCGACGGTAATAACTTGCTTTTCAAAGAGTCTACATGGTTGTAAAAAGAGGATTTGTGCTTATTGACTGAAAAATTAACTAAAAGCAACCGATTAAAAATAGACGGGGGAAATAGTAAAATAAAGATATGATTTTATTTTCCTTATTTTATGTGTTTGCCAAAATCGGGCTCTTTACGCTGGGCGGCGGATATGCCATGTTGCCGCTAATGGAGCAGGAACTGGTAGACAAACGCAAATGGCTCACGCGGACAGATTTTTTGGATCTTGTCGCCGTAGCCCAAGCCGCGCCGGGGATTATGGCCGCCAACGTGGCTATTTTAACCGGGTACCGTTTAGCACGCACCCGAGGTAGCATTTGCGCGGCGGTGGGGGCGGCATTCCCGTCGTTTGTTATCATTTTACTGATTGCGGTTTTCTTCCGCGCGTATCAAGACAATCCGGTTGTTTTGCGTATTTTTAAAGGCGTTCGCCCGGCGGTAGTGGCGCTCATTGCCGTGCCGGTGTTTCGTTTAGCCAAAGCCGCCGATATTACATGGAAAACCATATGGATACCGTTGACGACGGCGCTGTTGGTGTGGTTATTGCACCTGTCGCCTGTCTATATTATTTTAGCCGCGGGGCTCGGCGGATATTGGTACGCCGTCAAACGGGAGGCAAAATGATTTATTTACACTTGTTTATTACGTTTTTCAAAATTGGTCTCTTTAATTTTGGCGGCGGCTATGCGATGATTTCTTTTTTGCAAAATGAAATTGTTTTCAAACACGCGTGGCTGACGATGGCGCAGTTTACCGATATCGTGGCCGTCAGCCAAGTAACCCCCGGCCCCGTCGGTATCAATATGGCAACGTACGCGGGATATACCGCGTCCGGCGATGTGTGGGGTGCAGCGGTGGCAACGATAGCCCTGTGTTTGCCGTCACTGATTTTGCTTACTTTGCTTGGGAAATTTTTACGCAAGCATCCATCTTCCCCACGCGTGCAAGGGGTGCTAGCCGGTATCCGTCCTGCGGTGGTGGGACTCATTGCCGCCGCCGCGCTGGTGCTTTGTAACGGGGAAAATTTTACGGATTATAAAAGTATACTTTTCTTCTTAGTTGCGTTTGTTTTGGTTTGGACGCGCAAAGCCGGGCCCGTTTGGGTGCTGATACTAAGTGCGTGCGGCGGGTGGCTAGCGTATTAAAAATAAGTCTTACCTAACTTTTTAAAATATTATTTTCTTAAAAAATATATATTTGTTCGACGTTAAAATATATTTTTTTAAAAACACTTGTTAGTTTTGCCTAACTTTTGTATAATATTTATATCCCTAATAAAAGAGGAAGGAAAATGAGAAAGAAATTAGTTGTACTTTTAGGTAGTGTGGTGGCTTTGCTCCAGTTTAGCGGGCAAGCCGTTGCCGCATCTACTTACTTAAATGATCAGGTGGCGCATGCCGCGGCACGAGCCCAATTGGCGCACGCGTCTGCAGACTATATGGTAGATGTAGTGGCTTATCTAAAAAAAGAAGTGTTATTAAAAGACCGCATGTTACGTTCTCCGCGCCGTCCCGCTAATCCCAATCAAGTAATTTCGGTGGAAAAAGCCATGCAGGCTTGCAAAGGGGTTGTCGTATCAGAAGGGGAACGCCTCATTGTACCTGCTGTATGTGTGACGAAAAATGATTATACATTGGAAACGGTAGTTATTCATTTGCAAACGGGCGCGCGGATCACGATTGCTGCGCGAGCAGTAATGACAGATGAAGATATTGCCTGGATTTCGGTTCGTTCGCCTGCTATGCGTTCTGTATCTCACGTAGCGGTTGAGCCGGTAGCGCAAGGTAAATCGTTACAAGAGACCTATGGTAACGATATGACGCGTCATCTGCAGAAGTTTTTCCGCTCGCGCGGTGTGGTAGAACGCCGCCGCTTGCGCCCTGGATTAGTGTATAAGGAGCCGCGCTTGAAAGTGGGCGAACCGCTGTTTTATAAAGGTAAATTAGTGGCGCTTGTTAAAAAGCAAGTGCGGACGTATGGCGGAATTTTTGGCGGTGTATCGGAAAGCGCGTTTGCGATTATCCGCTAGTATTTGAGTTACGTCCTCTGTTTAGCCGCAGAGGTCTCCTATAGAAAACCGCCGGGCTTTGTGCCCGGCGGTTTTAATTTACCAAGCGAGTGCAGCATTAAAATTACATAATTGCTTACGTAGAGCGGCCGTGGCCGGGTAGCCGGTCGGTTTGATTAGTACGGAAACCGCATTGGAAGATAAAATAAAGACTTGATACGGGTTGGTTTGCACTTCAAAAAGTTTGATGTTATTTTTGCACGAAGTAATTTTGTAAGGTTCCTGGGCAAACTGTTTTTGTAATTTTTGCAAAAAGGGCTCTTTATCGTCGGAAGTAAAATTGATTTTTAATACTTGTTGTTTATCTGCTGTGGCAAATTCACGCACGGAAGACAAATTGCCGGGCGTAGGTTGCCGGTAAAAATTAGTGTCCAACATATAGGTCGCGTTAGAATTAGCAAGAGGTGTTTGCCGGTTTTGAAGGGTGTTTCCCGTTGCGGACGGCGTTTGTTTGGATGTTGCCGTTGTGCTATTGGGATTTGTTTTTACCGATGCCTCTTGAATTTCTTTTTCAACGGGATTATTTGTCGTGTTGGATGGTGTCAATGCTTGGTTGTTAGAAATTGCAGAAGCGGATGTGTTGCGAAAAAGGGATAAAGGGTCTAATTGGCAAAATGTACGTACCAAATCCCTTTTAAGGAATCTGGGCGTTTTGGAGTCGTAAAATTTCAACGTAGTACGGTTGGTAAATTGAAAGACAAAAGTATCTCCTTTCCTTTGTAAAATGCGTAATGATTTTTTATGATCCGCACAATGAAAAACCGTAATTTCCGGTGCAGGATTTTCCAAAGCGCTAAGCACTCTGTTGGCTTCGGTTTTTGGATTTTTGGGTGTTTTTTCTTCCCAGAGAGTCAGACTAACTTTTTTTGCTCTACATTCTTGGGCCTCTCTGTCACAACAAAGGGAATGCCCTAGAAGAGAAATGTGAAAATCGGGATTTAAATATCCGCAATCGGAATCGGTGGCGTGGCAGGGATAACTAATTAGTAACAAAAGAAAAAAATACTTTTTCATTTTTCCTCTGCTGCTTCGGTGTTGTCTTTTGTCAGGGTAATGTGTACGTCTTCAAACACGGCGTCTTTGTGTTCGTTGAGCCAGCGGCGGTGGAGTTTATAGTCCGGGCTGAATTGCCCGACGAGTGACCAGTACTCCTCACCGTGGTTCATAAATTTCAAGTGGCATAATTCGTGGATGACTAAATAATCTTGCACCACAAGCGGCATTTTAATAATGCGGTAAGAATAATTGATATTTTTTTGCGAGGAACAACTGGCCCATAAAGTGCGTTGGTCTTTTAATACCACGCGGTTATATTCCACGCCGATTTTTTCCGCCCAGTCTTTTGTTTTTTGCGGCAGAACTTCGGCGGCTTTGTCTCTAAGCCATTGGGTAACCAGCGCGGAGGGGTCACTTTGTTCGCTTTGCAAATACACATGGAAAATTTTACCGTCAAACGATACGCCCTCTTCCTGGTCGGGGGTTACATAGGTGCGCGCTTCAAATAAGTCGCCGTTGTAGAGCACTTTGTTAGCGGCAACCGGGGCGACCGAGGCGTCATCCGTTTGAGTGGATTTTTCTTGCGTGCCGAAGATTTCCGGCATTTCTTTTTTGAGCCGTTCCAAAAATAGTTTTACGTCGCTGACGACGCTTTGTGTATCTGCCATGCCTATATTATAGCAGTTTGAAGTAACTTACGTTTTGAAATTACCGCGGGCTTATGCAAAGGGTATGCAAAAAGTTTACGGCAATTCATAAATATTGCAGGCTTGGTTTGCTGGCGGAGAACTTAAGCAATTCGCTGTTGTATAAGTCGTTCCTCCCAAACTTTTGCAAACTTGATTGGCTACGGGGCTGTCAGCACGCGCTCCGCAATAGGTAACGCCCGGTTTGTTGGAGTGATCCAAAAACATACCGTAACAATTCATAACAACCCCATTATCGTACAAGGTGGCATTGACATCCCAGTCGCGGGAACTAGAAGTCCAGATATCAAAAATAATTTTTGGTGTTTTGCACCAATAGTTTTGAGTTGGGTCACAGCCGTCAAATTGAATATCTAAAGTAGACATATCATTTTCGTACGCGCCGTTTGCTAAATAATGCGCTTCGGCGGCTTGTTTTAAAGACGCCACTTGGCTCATTACCGATCCTAATCGAGATTTGGCTACGGCAACTTGGTATTTCGGCAAGGCCACCGCCGCTAGAATGCCGATGATAAGTACAACTACTAGCAATTCAATCAGGGTAAATGCTTTTGTGCTTTTCATATTTTTTGCTCCTTTGTTTTTAACCAACACCTTATTATTGTTTTTTTTTTTTAGTTTGTCAAGTCCTTTTTAAAACGATAGAAGAATTTGTGTTGTTTTCAAGCCGGCTGGAGTGAATATTTTATACAATACCCATATAGGAGATTTTTGTGACCGAAACATGTACTCTCAAAACAACCGCATTGCGCTGCGCGTGCGAAAAAGCCGGCGGTAAAATGGTAGATTTCCACGGGTGGTTACTCCCCGTGCAATACGATGGTATTTTGGCCGAACATAAAGCCGTACGCGAAAGTGCGGGTATGTTTGATGTGTCGCACATGGGCCAACTGTTTGTAGAAGGCGAAAAAGCGTGGGAGTTTTTGCAATACATTAGTTGCAATAACATTAAAAACGGTCCGGCCGAAGGTACGTATTTCCATATTCTCACGGACGAAGGCACAATCATTGACGACGCGATTTCATTTTGTTTGTCGCAAACTCAATTTTTAGTGGTCGTCAATGCCGCGTGTGTGGAAACGGATTTTAATTGGTTCCAAAAACACGCAGCCGATTTTAACGTTACCGTGCGCAACGAAAGTGATGCCTGGAGTATGTTGGCTGTTCAAGGTCCTAAGGCCGTGGAAATTGTCAATCAACTTTTACCCGGCGTGAAAGATTTGCCGCGTTTTCACATTTCGCCGCTAACGATGTTTGATGCGGACGGCTATGTGACCCGTACCGGATATACCGGCGAGGACGGCGTGGAAATTATGCTCCCTAACATGCAAATCGGTCAGTTATGGGATGCGCTGTTGCAACGGGGCGTAAAGCCGTGTGGGCTCGGCGCGCGCGACGTGCTACGTTTGGAAGCCGGTTATTTGCTCAACGGCGAGGACGCCAACCCGACCAAAACGCCGTATGAGGCCAACTGCGGTTGGGTCGTTAAACTCACTAAAGAAAATTTTATTGGCAAAGATGCACTCGTTGCCAAAAAAACCGCCGGATTTCCAAGCCGTTTAATCGGATTTGTATTAAAAACAGCAGGCGTCCCGCGTTCGGGGTGTAAAGTTTTCTACGAAGGGAAAGAAGCAGGTTATTTAACGAGCGGCACGTTTTCCCCGTTATTTAAAGGGATTGCCGTAGGATATTTGGACAGTTCAGTTCCTGCCGGAGCCGACGTGGAAATTGAAATTCACACCCGCCGCGTGCCGGCGCAAGTGGTCAAACCGCCGTTTTATAAAAATAGAGTGTAAGGAGAAACTATGTACAACGAAGAAAATTGCCGTTTTTTAAAAACGCACGAATGGGCCTGTAAGGAAGGCGAAAATGCCGTCGTCGGTATTTCCAACCACGCCCAAGAAGAAATCAGCGATATCGTTTTTGTAGATTTACCCAAAGTAGGCCGCGTGGTAAAAGCGGGCGAAAATTGCTGTGTGGTGGAATCTGTAAAATCCGCCTCTGAAATTTACGCCCCTGTCAGCGGCGAAATTGTAGCCGTCAACGACGCCTTAAACGGCGACCCGGCCCTTGTCAACCGCGAGCCGCACGCGGGCGGTTGGTTGTTTAAGATCAAAATGTCTAACCCCGCCGAATATGATACGCTCTTAGATTTGGCGGCTTATAAAGCCACGATTCAAAAATAAATTGTATCCCCCGCACGCCGGGGGATTTTAACTTATGTTTACTCCACATACCAAACAAGATGAACAGGAAATGCTGGCGGCGGTCGGTGTTTCGTCTGTTAAAGAACTATTAAATAAAATTCCGGCGGATTTACTGTATCCCAACTATCACTTGCCCGCCGCACTTACGGAACAACAACTCACCGCGCATTTGCACGCGCTGGCCGCAGAAAATAAACCGCTTAAAAACTTCATCGGCGCGGGCATGTATCGTCATTTTATTCCGGCGGCGGTACCGGCGTTGTCGGGCCGCGGCGAATTTTTAACCGCCTATACGCCCTATCAGGCCGAGGCCAGCCAGGGCACCTTGCAAACAATTTACGAGTTCCAAAGTTGTATTTGCGCGCTTTTTGATATGGACGTAGCCACCGCCTCGCACTATGACGGGGCTACCGCGTTGGCCGAGGCCGTTTTAGCCGCACACCGCGTTACCGGGCGTGAAGAAGTGATTGTTTCTTCCTTACTTCACCCGCATTACAAAGAAGTATTAGCCACCTATACGCGCCACAGTGCCGTGCGCCTCACCGAGGCTAAACCCACGTCGGAGGGTACGCTGGATGTGCAAGCACTTAAAAATCAAGTGTCCGATAAAACCGCGTGCGTAGTCATTTCTACACCGAACTTTTTGGGGTATGTGGAACAAGCGGGCGAAATTTCCAAAATTGCGCATGAAAAAGGCGCACTGCTTGTGGCGCAGGTCAATCCGTTGTCACTTGGGCTACTCCAAACGCCCGGCTCATACGACGCCGATTTTGCGGTGGCTGAAGGGCAGCCGCTCGGTAATCCGGTCAGTTTCGGCGGGCCGGGGCTGGGCATTATGACCGCTAAAAAAGCATATATGCGCCAACTACCCGGCCGCATGGTAGGCATTGCCAAAGACAAAAACGGCAAGCGTGCTTTTGTGCTAACCTTGCAAGCGCGCGAACAACATATTCGCCGGGAAAAGGCCGCCTCTAACATTTGTTCTAACGAGGCAATTTGTGCGTTAAACGCGGTTATCTATTTAACATTACTTGGGCCGCAAGGACTCAAGGAAGTAGCCGAACTCAACGTAGAACGTGCCCATCAGTTAGCCGAGAAAATAAACAAAGTGAAAGGTTTTAAAGTTTTATCGGTCGCGCCGTTTTTCAATGAGTTTGTCGTTACCTGTCCGGTACCGGCTAGTGAAGTCATTGAAAAATTAGCCGCTAAAGGCATTGGCGCCGGGTATGATTTGGGCCAAACGTGCGAACAAATGAAAAATGCCTTGCTCGTTTGTGCTACCGAACTTAGCACGCCGGAAGATATTTCCGCGTACATCAGCGCACTGGAGGAAATTTAATATGGAAAATTTGCTTTCTATTGAAAAATCACAATCCGGTCGCCGCGGTGTGCGGTTTGAAAAGACCGCCAAACACGATTACCTGCCGTCAGATGTATTGCGCACGTCCGCACCCAAACTCCCCGAAATGAGTGAGTTTGATACGGTACGCCACTTTACGCGGCTTTCGCAACAAAACTATTCGTTGGATGGGCAGTTTTATCCGCTCGGCTCTTGTACCATGAAATACAACCCCAAGGCGTATGATGTGTTATCCGTCTTAGAACCGTTTGCCAACGCTCACCCGTTTGCGCCGGAAAGTGCCGTACAAGGGACGCTCCGAGTGATGTATGAATTGCAAGAACTGTTAAAAGAAATCACGGGTTTATCTGCATTTACGTTGCAACCCGCGGCGGGCGCGCACGGGGAACTGACTGGGATTTTGACGGTGCGTGCATACCACGATGCGCATAAAAATTCGTCACGTACGGAAGTCATCGTACCCGATACCGCCCACGGTACCAACCCCGCCACGGCCAATATGGCCGGATACACGGTGGTAAATATCAAGTCCGCCGCCGACGGGTGTGTGGATAAACAAGCATTGCAAGCTGCGCTTTCTGACAAAACAGCCGCTGTCATGCTGACCGTGCCGAACACAGTGGGACTTTTTGAAAAAGACATCCGCGAAATCGCCGACATGGTACACAAAGCAGGTGCGTTACTGTATATGGACGGGGCGAATTTCAACGCGCTTATCGGTTTAGCCAAGCCGGCTGATTTTGGTGTAGATGTGATGCACCTGAATTTACACAAAACATTTGCCGCGCCGCACGGTGGCGGTGGCCCGGGCAGTGGCCCGGTGGGTGCTGCCAAACACGTGGCGCCGTTTTTACCTAAACCGATCGTAGAAAAGAAAGACGGAAAATATACGCTACTGGGTGAAATGCCACAAAGTTTAGGTAAAATGAAAGCGTTTTACGGTAATATCGCGGTTGTTTTGCGTGGGTATTGTTATTTGCGGCAGTTTGACGCGGCGACTTTAAAAAATATTGCCGAGAAAGCCATTTTAAACGCTAACTACGTGCGTGCCAAATTAAAAGGCAAATTTGATGCGTTTTTTGACGTCAATTGCATGCACGAGTGTGTGTTGTCTATTGACCCAGCTAAAATGAATGGTGTTCACACTGCCGACGTAGCAAAACGGCTACTGGATTACGGGTTTTACGCGCCGACGATTTACTTCCCGCTTATTGTTCCGGAAGCCATGATGATTGAGCCGACGGAAACGGAAAGCAAAGAAACCTTGGATGCGTTTGTGGGTGCGTTAGAGAAAATCTATGACGAGATTTTTGCCAACCCGCAACTCGTGCACGATGCGCCGCACACGCAACCCGTGAGCCGCATTGATGAAGTGTCCGCTGCGCGCCAGCCGAATTTGCGGTGGTAAGCTGGAATTGCGTAGACTAGTAAGAGAAGGCCGTTTCGCCTGCTTCATTTGTGCCGTCTGCTTGATTTCCTGTCTCGCTTTGGCAAATCTTTTTTGCCAATGTATTGTTGTTATGAGAAAGACAAACGGCATGACGTGTAGCAAAGCCGGTTTGGTAGGAAAGAAAAAATGTTCCTTGATTATACAAATGGCATTGTACGTAAGCGTTAGAAGAAGAAATCTGACAACGTCCCCATGGATAATTATAAAAAACATACCCGGTAACCGTGCTGGAAGAAGTGGGTGTTGGCAACGAGATACTTAAGGCATCTAAATCAGTGGTATATTCTCCGTTTGCTAAGTAAAAGTGTTCCTCGGCATTTGCTATGGCTTCTGCTAGTATTTTTACGGTAGTATAGCGGCTTTTCCACACCGCTTTTTGATATTGCGGCAACGCTACCGCCGCCAAAATGCCGATAATCAGTACCACCACTAATAGTTCAATTAGCGTAAATGCTTGTTTGTTTTTCATATCTTTTGCTCCTTGAATAATGCCGTCATCCTGAACTTGATTCAGGATCTCACCTTGTTGCTGTTTTAGAAAGCGGTGAGATTCCAAATCAAGTTTGGAATGACATTGATTCTTTGTATGCCTTTTTTTGTCCGACACTATATTATTGTTTTTTTTTTTTGGTTTGTCAAGCCCCCCTGGCCTCCAGGCCTTGGCGCAATTTGATATAATTTTTTCGGACGCTATAGCGGGGTTTTTATGGATATTTTACTTATCACTCCTCCTTTAAATGTGTATGAACATATGGCGCTGGATGAACAAATCGTTCACTTGCGCCCCCAGGCCGTTACGCTCCGGTTTTATAACTGGGCAGACGGGCCCGCTGTTACGTTTGGTTATGCACAATTTTTTAAAGAAGTACAGCAAACGCTTACCGCGCAAAATTTTTCCGGCGAATATACCCGCCGACCTACGGGCGGTGGTGTGGTGTTTCACACGGACGATTTAACGTTTTCACTCGTGTTTTCTTCACCCTGCGAGCGTCCAACGGAAATTTATAAAAAATTACACGGGTTTATCTTGACTCAACTGACCCGCATGGGGATTGCCGCGCATGCGTTAGATACCAAACTGCCGGCATCGGCTTACGCGCCCAGCGTCAACCACCAGGCCAGCGCATGTTTTATCCGTCCGGTAGAAAATGATTTGTTGGACGAAACCGGCCAAAAAATGCTCGGCGGTGCGATCCGCCGCTTTGGCGAAACGGTGCTCTATCAGGGGTCTTTGCAATTACCCGGTGCACGCAATAATCCCGCCTTAAAACGTGCGGTAATAGACGGCGTGCGCGAATTTTTAGCCGTAGATTTACGACCCACTCCGGCCTGCGCGGGGCGTCTGGCCGCCGTGCGCCAACTGGCTGCGCTGCAATACGAAAGCCCATCTTGGGTGGAGAAATTTTAATGCGGTTCTTAAAATTTCTACTCGCACTCATCTTACTGCCTACCGTGTTTTTTGTATGTGTGGAAACAGGCCGCATTTTGCTCAGCGTGTTGGGGCACTTTCGCACCGTGCTGGCGTTTGTGGCCGGGGCGGGTGTGTATGCGGCGGTGCATTATACGCTGTATGATTTTTCCCGTCCGTATGTACTCGTACACGAATTTACACACGCGTTAGTGGCGTTTTTGTTCGGCGTGCACGTCAAAGATATTTCTATCAAACGCGAAAGCGGCTACGTAAAAATGGATAAAACCAATGTGTTCATTGTCCTGGCGCCGTACGTGATACCGGGGTATACGTTACTGACGTTGTTTTTGTACTGTGTGGGCGATTTATTTGTGGATCTAACGCCCTATCGTACGGTGTTTCTGTTTTTTATCGGATTTTTTACTTCTTTTCATTTTATCCAAACCGTTAAAACGTTATTAGAAGCAGACCAACCCGACCTAAAACTGGCCGGGGGAAAGATTTTTTCGCTTGTGCTGATTATACTGGCCAATTTAATCGTTTTGGCCTTGGTGTTAAAAGGGTTGTTTCCGGAGCAAGTTTCGCTCCTTTCGGCTGCCGAAAACGTGTTAAAAAGCACCTTAAACACGTGGCGAATTTTAGTAAACTATATAGTAGCGCATACGATTGAGGCGTTATAAATATGGCGGAAAAACGAACGTGGAAAAAACGGATTTGGAAAGGAATGAAATCGTTTGGCCTGACGGCTTTGCGGTGGGGTTTACTCGTCTCCATGGTCGTTTTATTATTACTGGCGGCCGGATGGATATTCTTTGTCAAAGCGTTTAATGCCCAACATTTAAGTGAAGTTATTGCCACGGAATTGCAAAAACGATTGCAACGGCCGGTAGTTGTTTCCTCGGTAGATGTTAAATTTATCAATTTGTTGGAGTTGAAGGGCTTTCGCGTACTGGATACCGAGGGCGCCCCGGGGCAAGATTTATTATCGGCGGAAGCGGTAACGGTGCGTTTTCGGCTGTTGCCCTTGCTGGAACAACAATTGATTATTGACGAAGTTTCGTTGCATGCGCCGCGGTTTAATTTAATCCGCCGCGCCGACGGTGTGTATAATCTGCCGCCTATTCGCGCGGCGCAATCTTCGGTATATACCAGTGCTTCCTCGGGAAAGAAATTTACGGTCAGCGTAGAAGACTGGACACTCAAAGATGGTGTGCTTAGTTATAAAGATCTGTCCAGCGGGGTCGCGCATGCGGTGTACGGGCTCAATATGCATTTTGAGCGCTTGCGATTTGATGAACTTTCCCGCTTTACGGCCGAAATGGTTTTACGTAACGAGTGGGAATCCGGCATGTCGGATATGGAAATTAAAGGCACCGGACACGTCAATTTTGCCAATTTCTCGTGGAGCGAGTTTGCGCTGCGCAGTTTGCGCGCTCAAGTGTATCTATTTCAAAAACCGGTAGATGTTACGCTGGACCTGGATAATTTGCGTACGCCCTTTTTTAACATTAAAGCCAAAGTCCCTGCTTTTGAAAGTAAAAATTTATCTGTTTTTCACTTGGAAAAAACACCCTTTTCTATTCCTAAATCTACCGTAACGGCCAAGGGCGTTTTGAGTAACAACTACCATTTGCTTAAAATAAACCAACTAACGGCGTCGGCCGCGGATGTGAAAGTAGAAGGTAAAGGACAACTGGATTTCTCACAAGATCCGTATACGGCCAATTTTACGGTTTCCTCCAATGCGTTTGATCTAAAAGGAAAAAGTAAATACTACGCGCCGCTCGCGCGTTATAAACTGACCGGTAAATCTACGCTACAAGCCCAAATTGAGCGTCAGAACGGCAAATATACGTGCCCGTTGTTTGTGGCTGAGGCACAAGAGGTCAGTGGGGATATTTACGGATTTTTAACTGAAAAGGTATCCGGACAGTTCCGTGCTAAAAAAGATTTTTCGGACTTGTACGCTGAAACAAAAGACGGTAAGTTGACCGTGGCCAATACTGTTTTTGAGAAGTTAAATTTAAGTGCCAGTTGGCGCGGCGGTAATTTGTATGGATATATTGCGTCTAGCGAAGTCAACGGTGTGCCGCTTAAAATGAGCGTCTCGGTAAACAACTTAAAGAGCGCCCGCCGCCGGGTGCGTACGGCCATGCATTGGCAGCATTTTAACCCGATGGATTTTATTGCTACGGTGCAGGATTTCGTAACGGTGATTGTGCCGCTTGTCCCGGGCGGCGCCAATATGCCCAAAGAAGTAACCGGCGACCTGGCGTGGCTACGTAACTTTAGAAGCGGCCTGCCCAATTTTATGAGTAACTTTGCCGGCAACATTTCCGCCGATACTTTTTCCAGCCCGGTGCTATCGGGCAACCGGTTCAATGGCGAGTTTGAACTAACCGGTATGCGCGCGGGGATGAAACGGCTGTCGGGCAATATAGAGGCGCGGTTAGAGGGCGGCGTTATCCACCAAATGGAAAAGTGGGCCGAAGAACAACAAGCCCTCAATATTACGTTTCAACCGTTTATTATCATGCACCGCATGGAACAGGCCGGAAGTTTCAAAATCGGCAAAGTGCTCAAAGATGTGGCTTTCAGCGATATGGCTGCGTCGGCTACGTTTGAAAACGGCAAAATGCAAATCAACAATGCCTATACGGTGGGGCCGTCCATTTCCGCCACGGTAAGCGGTTGGGTAGACTGGGTGGCTGAAAATTTTGATATCATAGTAGGAACGATGTTTTCCAATACGTCGCGTTCGGGAGCACTGGCCGAAAATCTGACCGATGAATCGGGCAACCCGGCGTTATCGTTTCGGATTTCGTCGTCTATGTTAAAACCCAAAGTGGACATGCTGCGTGCGAAAAAAACCGGCGAAACCATCCGCGCCGCGCAAACCAAGGGGTTACAAACAGATTTTAAAGCCGGACAAGACTTCTATCAAGGAGATTACCATGCCAAGAAATAATATGGATATCTTGTGCCTGTTACAAGAACACGGAGCCATTTTAGAAGGCCATTTTGTAATGCCTTCGGGCTTCCATAGCCAGACGTATATTCAAACGTCACTGCTGATGCAACATCCGCATTTGGCGCAGAAAATTGCGGGGGCGTTATCGGATAAATTTACGCAAAAAGCCGATGTAATTATGGCACTTACGCCGTCGGATTCGGTGCTCGCGCAAGAAGTAGCGCGGGTACGCGGTGTGCGGGCTATTTTTGCATCTAAAGACGATAACGGAGTTATGATTTTAAAACACAATTTCACGATTAAAGAAGGCGAAAACGTCCTCATCGTGGATGACGTGGCTGTTTCCGGACGCAAAATCAACTCTGCGATTGATTTGGTGAATAAACAAGGCGGCAACGTGATTGGCGTAGGCGTGATTGTGGACCGTTCGATGGGTTATTTGCCGTTGACGGTGCCGTTGCGGTCACTACTCTCTTATCCGATGCAAACTTTTACGGCGAAAGAATGTCCGTTATGCGCGGCCAAAATTCCGTTTACGGAAGTAGAAGAAATGCGCGAAAAGGGAATGTAAGGCATGCGGGAAATTAAATTAAAAGCCAAAGAAGAACGCCGTTTGAAAGCCGGGCATTGGTGGGTTTTTTCCAACGAGATTGACGGGCTGGATACCTCCATTGAGCCGGGAACTTTGGTACGTGTACTCGCCAGCGACGGAGCCCAAGTGGGTATCGGCACGTTTAACCCGCACAGTTTAATTGCCGTTCGTCTGGTACAAAAAGGCGAAGGCGATTTGCCGAAAGATTTCATCTTTGAAAAATTAGATGAAGCGTATACGCGCCGTAAAGAAATCGGTGTGCGCAAATACGGCCGTATGTGCTATGGCGAGGGCGACAATTTGCCCGGGCTGGTGGTGGATCGGTACGGCGATATTTTGGTGGTAGATGTTTTAACAGCGGGCATGGAGTTGTTAAAACCGCAAATCACCCAGGCGCTCAAAAAGATTTTTAAACCCACCGGAATTTATTATAAAAACGACAGCGCTTTCCGCGCGTTAGAAGGTTTAACCAACACGCCGGAAATCATTGGCGAAGTGCCCGAGACGGTACAGATAGAAGAAAACGGTGTTAAATATATCGTGCCGCTGCGCGGTGGCCAAAAGACGGGTTTTTACTTTGACCAACGCGAAAACCGCGCATTCTTAAAACCGTATTTCAAAGATAAATTGGTGTTGGACCTATATTCCTACATCGGTTCGTTTGGCCTGACGGCGGCGTTGGCCGGAGCGGCGCAAGTGTGGGGGTGTGATTCCTCTGCCGCGGCCGTGGAATTGGCTAAAAAGAATGCGGAACTCAACGGGGTAAGTGATATTGCCGTTTTCCATCGCGACGATGCCGAGCGGTTATTGTCTGCCATGAAAAAAGGCGAACTGCCCGATCAGCCCGATATGGTGCTGCTAGATCCGCCGGCTTTTGTCAAAAGCCGCAAGGCTTTGCCGCAAGCGGTGGGATTGTATGTAAAACTTGTCAAAATGGCTTTAGAGGGGTTGAAACCCGGCGGCTATTTGGCATTTTCAACGTGCTCACATCATGTGTCGCGTGAACTGTTTATGGATATTATCCGCCAAGGCGTGAGCAAAGCCGGCGTGCAAGCCAGTTTGATTGAACTGCGCGGCCAAGCCAAAGATCACCCGGTTTTAATCGGTATGCCGGAAACGGAGTATTTACATTTCGCACTTATACAAGTTAGATAGGAGTGGTAGTAAATCCGCACTAGCGGAAAAAAAGTTTTTCTATTTTGGTACCGTGCGTCTTGCGCGGTGAATGTAATGTAAATTACAGGACAAAATACCAAAATAGCCGTTTGAGGTACACAAAGGCGACGGCTGGCGTGTACCGAATGTTCCTCACCTCTTTAGGTGGGGAACTACGGCTGTTATATTTTGGGTTCATTTTGTCCCTCAAAATATAGCGGCCGTTTTTTATGGGCCGTTTCACAAGGAGAGTCCCATGAAAAAAATACGTGAAGAAGAAAATATCCACTACGCCCCACAGTACCGCTCGCCCATTGCCGTGATACGGGATATGGAAAAACGCATGGCGCAAGTCAAAACATTGATGGTAGCGTTGGAAAAGGAAATCGTGTCGTTATCCATAGAGTTACAAGAGGCCCAACAGAGCACACTACACAATCTGCCGGTTACGCTACATGATAACTGATTTTTTGCTATAAAAAACCCGCCTGTTTTCAGGCGGGTTTTTGTGGGGGAAATTATAAGTCTATGCGGTACACCGTGTTGCCGCCCGAAGAAACGGCTTCAGCTCCGATGTTTTCGCAAGCCCGTATATCGCCGGCGGTGCAGGTAATGTATTTCAATTCGCCACCCTCGTTATAGGCGGTGAGTGTATATTCTCCGGTGTCGCGCGAAGTGACGATAGATACAGACGTAGCATTATCAGCGCAGTTGGCCGAACGTTGCGGCTCGCTGAAATAACGCCCGTAACCGGAGTCGCCCTTGGTAAAAATATCCGGCGAAAGAAATTTTTTGTTGCCCGTGCCAAACACGCCCGCACATTTGTAAGCGTTTCCATCAATGATGTAGCGCGCGTTGACCACGTCGCTGGCGGCTTTGAGGTTAGTCAATGCTTCCAACGCGCGGCCGCGTTCTAGCGAAGCGTTATATTTCGGTGCTACCACTGTTACTAAAATACCCACTACAATCATTACAATTAAAAGTTCAATGAGTGTAAATCCTTTTTTCATAATCCCTCCAAATATAATTTCATTATATCAAAATTTTTATAAAATAAAGTAGATGAATATACGCCGCTTATTTTGGGTGTTGTTTTTACTTAACTTGTTTAACTATATAGACAGGCAAGTTTTGTATGCCGTTTTCCCGTTATTACAGACGGATTTGAACTTGTCGGACGGGCAACTGGGGCTATTGGCGGGTGTGTTTATGGTGGTGTATATATGTTATGCCCCTATTACGGGTTTTCTGGCCGACCGTTTTTCGCGTCCGAAGTTGATTAGTGTAAGTGCACTGGTTTGGAGTATTGCTACGATGGCCAGCGGAGCGGCCAAAAACTTTAGTCATTTATTGACCGCCCGCGGACTTATTGGAGTGGGCGAGGGCGGTTTTACGACGATGGCTCAACCGTTCTTGGCCGAACATTACCCTAAAGAAAAGCACGCTTCCGTGCTAGCATTGTTCGGTCTGGCATTGCCGCTGGGCAGTGCGCTTGGGTACATGTTGGGCGGATGTATCGGGCACGCGTGGGGGTGGCGTATGGCGTTTATGGCGCTGAGTGTACCCGGCGTGTTTTTGGCGCTCCTGGCATGGTTCTTGCCCGATAAAGTCCGTGCGGAGCAAACCGAGCATCCGACCCTATCTCAATATGTACAACTCGTTAAAAATAAACCGTTCTTGTATGTGTGCTTAGTACAAACGGTCATCACCTTTTTAATGGGTGGATTTTCGGCCTGGATGCCAACGTATTTATTTCGCTATTTAAATCTTAACGTCGCGCAAGCAGGTGCCTGGTTTGGCGGGCTTGTGATTGTATGTGGCGCCATAGGCACGTATGCAGGCGGTGTGTGGGCGCGACACCGGTTGAAAACTTCGCCGCGTGCGTATTATGAAGTGATGTTTTGGGCACTTGTTGGGTGTATTGTGCCGGCGTGGGTCGGCTTGTGGGCTACGCACGTTTATACCGCCTTGGCGTGTTTTGGCCTTGTGATCGTGTGCTTGTTTTTACCGACGGGCGCAATTGCCGCCGCACTGGTTGCCACCACGCCCGCCCCCGTGCGCACCATGGCCTTTGCTGTTAATATTTTTATGATTCACTTGTTGGGCGATGCTTTATCCCCATTACTTATCGGCGCGTTATCCAATACGTGGCATTTGAAAGCAGCGTTTTTGGTGTGTACACTCATCATTATCCCAGGGTTGTTTTTTTGTGTTCGTGCTTCGCGGGCAAACTAAAAATCTTCCCTTTTGTTTATTGCACCCGTACTATCAAAAGACATATACTATATAAAAGGGCCGGTTTTATCCCCGGCCGCCAGGAGGTCTATGCCTAGAATTGAAGTAGACGCCAACCGCTGCAAAGCGTGTTATTTGTGCGTAGATGTGTGCCCGAAAAAATGTTTGGGCCCGTCCAAAACCATCAGCAAAAAGGGATATTTCCCCGCTGAAATGGTCCAACCTGAAAATTGCATCGGCTGTGCGATGTGCTATCGTATGTGCCCCGATATTGCCATTACGGTTATCAAGGAATAATTTTTATGAGTGAAAAAACATTACGCAAAGGAAACGAAGCGTTAGCCGAAGGTGCTATCCGTGCCGGGGCGCGCTTTTTTGCGGGATATCCGATTACACCGCAAAACGAAGTGCCCGAATACATGTCGGCACACATGGCTGACAACGGCGGTGCGTTTGTGCAGGCCGAAAGTGAAGTGGCCGCTATCAATATGGTCTATGGCGCGGCCGCGACCGGTACGCGCAGTATGACGTCGTCCTCCTCACCGGGTGTGAGTTTAAAACAAGAAGGTATTACTTACCTGGCCAGTGCCGATTTGCCGTGTTTGATTGTCAATGTGATGCGCGGCGGGCCGGGACTGGGCAGTATTTCCGGGGCGCAGGGCGATTATTTCCAAGCCACGCGCGGTGGTGGCAACGGTGATTATCACGTTATTGTGTTGGCTCCTAACTCGGTGGAAGAATTGGGGAACTTTCCTAAACTGGCGTTTGATCTTGCTGAAAAATACCGCATGCCGTGCATGATTTTAGCGGATGGGATTTTGGGGCAGATGATGGAAAGTATGTCGTTTAATTTTGACCCTGTAGATCCCAATAAACTCGGTAAATTTGATTGGGCCGTAGATATCAATAAACAAGGCCGCGGTAAAAGTAAAGTGTTTTCTTACAAAGGCGATAACTTAATTGCCGATGTAGTAGAGCGTGCCAAACGCTACGGGCTCATTGAAAAAACCGAAGCACGCTACGAAGAACGCAATTGCGAAGATTGTGATGTGTTACTCGTGGCCTACGGGCTTTCTTCCCGCGCGTGTCTGGAAGCCGTCAATTTAGCCAAAGACAAGGGGCTCAAAGTAGGGCTTTTCCGCCCGATTACGTTGTGGCCGTTCCCGTCTAAACGTTTGGCCGAACTGGCTAAAAAAGCCAAAGGAGTTTTGGTAGTAGAACAAAGTTTGGGCCAACTGGTGCAAGATGTTAAACTCGCGGTAGGGGATAGCGTACCTGTTGGATTAAATGCGTATCCGGCCGGTGGCCAACCCGACGGAGAGAAAATTTTAACGGCGGCTCAGTCGCTTATGACGGGTAAAAAAGAGGGCTTGTTTGATTTACAAGAACACGCCGCGAATTTTACCTATAACTGTGAACGCAATACAAAACTGGGCGTACAAGGCGACGCCAAAGGAGGCAAATAAGATGGCCATTATTGCCCAAAAACCGAAAAGTTTAACCGATGTGCCTATGCACTATTGCCCCGGTTGCGGCCACGGTATCGTGCACCGCTTGATGGGGGAAACGTTTGACGAACTCGGCATTGCAGACCGCGTGATCGGGATTGCCCCGGTAGGTTGCGCCGTGTTTGCCGATGACTATTTTAAATGCGATACGGTGCAAGGTGCCCACGGGCGCGGCCCGGCGATTGCCACCGGTGTCAAACGCTCCAAACCCGGTGCGATTGTGTTTTCGTACCAAGGCGACGGGGACTTGGCTTCGATCGGTATGGCGGAGATTGTCCACGCCGCTGTGCGCAGTGAAAATATTACCGTTATTTTTATCAATAACGCCATTTACGGGATGACCGGCGGACAAATGGCCCCGACCACGCTAGTCGGCCAAGTGGCTACCACTGCCCCCAAAGGGCGCGACCCGAAATTGCAAGGGTGGCCGATCAATATGTGCGAAATGCTTGCGCAAATTACCGGCAGTAAGTTTTTGGCACGCGTAGCGGTAGACTGTCCGCAAAACGTGTTAAAAGCCAAACAGGCCATCAAGAAAGCATTTGAAAACCAGGTCAATAACGTCGGATTTTCCATGGTGGAAGTGTTATCCCAATGCCCGACCAACTGGCACGCCAGCGTGCCGCAAGCGTTGGAATTTGTGCGTACCAAAATGATGCCGCAATACCCGTTGGGAATTTTCAAAGACGAGGGGGCGAAATAATGTATCAAGGTATTCGTATAGCCGGATTCGGCGGTCAAGGCGTTGTTTCTGCCGGGATTTTACTGGCGCAAGCCGGCGTGGAAGATAAAAAGAACGCCAGTTGGCTTCCTTCGTACGGGCCGGAAATGCGCGGCGGTACGGCGAACTGCTCGGTAGTGGTAACGGACGGCGAAGTCTATACGCCCATTGTGTCCGCGCCCGATACAGTCATTGTGATGAACGAACCGAGTTTGCCGAAATTTGAGCCGTTACTCAAAAAAGGCGGACTACTTATTTTGAATAGTTCGCTCGTCAATTCCCGCCCGACGCGTAAGGATATCACGGTAGTTTGTGTGCCGTGTAACGAGATTGCGCAAAAAGTCGGCATGGATCGTATTGCTAACTTAGTGGCATTAGGAGCATTTGTAAAAGTGACGGGGGCCGTATCGTTGGATAGTGTGGCCGACGCCATGAAGAAAGTATACAAACGTGCTAAACCGGAAATGTTGGAACTCAATAAAAAAGCGTTGCAAGCCGGCTTTGATGCGGTTAAATAAGGAATATGTTTTCACAAACGGCAGAGGAAAACTCTGCCGTTTGCGTGTGAAGTAAAAATTTGGTACTATATATATGTAATGCCGAGGTAGCTCAGTGGTAGAGCACTGGTCTGAAAAACCAGGTGTCGACAGTTCGATCCTGTCCCTCGGCATTTTTTTCGT
>CACXER010000085.1 GCA_902766765.1 uncultured Elusimicrobium sp.
CTGTGAGCATAACAAACGCGGCTCACACTATTTTCATAAATATAATAATAGTAAGTCGCATTGATTCGCGTATCAGAGCAACGCGGAAAGGGATACGTAGGATGCAGCGCACAGCCCCATTGTCCGTTATTACACGAAAGATTCCGGGAACTACCCGTACAATCGGCTGGCAGTTCTATATCTAAAATATCAAAAGACTGTTCATTATTTCCTGCCAATTTAGCACGCACTTGTGCGTCGGCAATGGCTTTAGTAACCGGCATCAATGCAGAAAAACGCGCCTTATCTACGGCCATTTGATACTTGGGCAAGGCCACCGCTGCCAAAATGCCAATGATAAGTACAACCACCAATAATTCAATTAGCGTGAATCCTTTAATATCTAAAACGCCAACCAAACAATTTTTTCCCCTCATAAGTATCCCTCCACATCAATTTGGTATATACAAATTAAAGAAAAAAAAAAAAAACAAATGCAAGCCTTTTTTGTGCCTTTTAAAAAAACACTTGACAAACCAAAAAAAAAAAACGATAATAGAGTGTCGGACAAAAAAGACGTTCATCAAATAAAGACGTCATCCTGAATTTATTTCAGGATCTCTGCCGCTTTCTAAAACAAAGTAAGGTGAGATGCTGAAACGAGTTCAGCATGACAACATAGTTAAAGGAGCAAACAATATGAAAAACACTCAAGCATTTACGCTGATAGAATTGTTGGTGGTTGTACTTATTATCGGTATTTTGGCGGCGGTGGCCTTGCCGCAATATCAAAAGGCAGTAGAAAAAGCACGGGTTGCACAAGTACTTAGTTTGTTTAAATCTGTTGCATCAGCCGCTGATGCATATTACATCAATAACGGTCAATTGCCGGAAGACTTAGAACAATTAGATGTTGCTTTGCCTCAGGATTGGACCGAAAAATCTGCTACAAGAAGGTGTAAATCTTCAATAAAATGGTGTCTGGAATTGGTGCCAACTAACCCAAATGGTTGGCAAATGTTATCCATCGCGCAACAGGGGCCGTCCTTCACCGAAAAAGGCGGATTTCGCTATCTGTGGCATACTGATGGTCGGAATCTTCCTCTTAGGCAAGTCCTTTGTGCAGAAGATCACGCTGTTACTCCGGGAGAATTTTGCGGGAAATTATTGGGAGGAAAATTTTTGAGCGATGCGGGAAGTATAAGATTTTATTCGTTTTTATAAAATGCCGGTTTTGCGTCTCCAAGTTGCGTTTGCCAGTACCTTGAAACGTAATGAGAGTTAGAAAATTGTTAGCCGGAAAACAAACACACGCAAAAGTAAATACTTTTGCGTGTGTTACGTTATACGCAAGATAACAAGGCCGTTTTATTTCTTCAACTGTTCCAAGACTTTGGGCAAAATCTGCGTCACGTCGCCCACCAGTCCGTATTTGCACACGTTAAATATCGGTGCGTTGGCATCTTTATTGATACCTACAATCACGTCGCTGTGTTCAATGCCGCACACGTGTTGCACGGCGCCGGAAATGCCGCACGCCACATAAAATTTAGCCGCAATCGTTACACCGCTTTGACCGATTTGCGATTCTTTGGGTTTTAATCCCAAATCAATTGCCGCGCGGCTGGCACCCACGGTGCCGCCCAGTTGCGTTGCTAAATTTTCCAGTAGGTCAAACCCGGCTTTGTTCTTCATACCGCGGCCGCCGGCAATCACAATTTCGGCTTCGTCTAATTTCACACCGGCAGCGGGCGGGTCAAAATGCGTACTGACTACGCGCACCTTGGCAGACTCCGCGGGTACAGGTATCATTTCAGAAACTACTTGCGCCATTTTTCCGGGCGCAGACACTACTTTTTTAAATACGTTAGGCCGTACGGTAGCCATTTGCGGACGATAGTCCGGGCATTTAATATCGGCCATAATATTGCCGCCAAAGGCCGGGCGGGTTTGAATTAAATTACCGTCTTTAATGGCAAGTCCGGTGCAATCGGCCGTCAGCCCTACAAACAGTTCGGCCGCCAAACGCGGGGACAAATCACGCCCAATAAATGTGGACGGGAAAAGCACCACACTGGGATTATATTTTTTAATGAGTGTGCCGAGCGCGTTCGCGTACGCGGCAGTATTATACTGCGCATAGGCGGGCGAATCTATCACGTAAATTTTGTCTGCGCCGTACTGGGAAAGTTCCGCAAAGAACGGCGACACGTTACTGCCGATAATGACCGCGCAGAGTTCTTCGCCCACTTGGTTAGCCAGTTCGCGCCCTTTGGATAACAATTCACAACCTACCGAGCGCACGTGTTGGGTGCGGCCATCGTTGCCTATTTCCACAAACACCCATACCCCTTTGTAAGCAGACAAATCTTTTTTAGCAGCCGTACTGGCCGGGAGCGATAACGCACGCACGGGGCATTGGCTCACGCACGCACCGCACATCGTGCACGCACTAGACGCAACGGCTTTGCGATTTACTAAAGAGAGCGCCCCAAACGGACACACGGTGGTGCACTTACCGCACCCGACGCAATTTTGGGCAATCTGAATCATTTGACAACACGCTCCTTTTTCAAAATTTCTACAAATCTATTGGCCAGTTCCACCGAAGTACCGGAATATATTTCCCCCTTGGCGCGGGCCGGCGGTGGGAAAATGCGGTCCACGCGCGTGGGCGACCCTTCTAGCCCTAACTTGTGCGGGTCGGCGCCGATGTCTGCATCGGTCCACGTGCGGATGAGTTTATCTTGCGCTTTGTGCGCCGCCATAAACGACGGATATTTCGGCGCGTAATCGGCGGGCATCGTCATGGTAATAAGCACGGGTAAATCGGCCTGTAAAATTTGGTGGCCGCCCTCCATCAGTTTTTTCACAACAACGGTGTTACCGTTTGCATCAATACTTTCGCAAAACGTAATTTGCGGGATATTCAAATGATACGCCATTTCCGGTCCGGTTTGGGCCGTATCGCCGTCAATGGCCATTTGACCGCAAAGCACCAAATCAAACGCACCGATTTTTTTGACCGCCATAGCCAGCGCATACGCCGTGGCCCACGTGTCCGAACCGGCAAACGCACGCGCGGAAAGCAAAACGCCCTCGTCCGCCCCCAAAGCAAGCGCCAAACGCAAAACGGCAGTGGCCTGCTGCGGGCCCATAGAAAGGACCGTTACTTTCGCGCCGGTTTTGGCTTTGATTTCCAACGCTTTTTCCAGCGCAAAATGGTCATACGGATTTAAAATACTGGGCACGCCCGCACGGATGAGCGTACCGGTTTTCGGGTCTACTTTTACTTGGGTAGAATCGGGAACTTGTTTAATACAAACGATGATATGCATAAATTATCCTATTTCTTGAAAATCTCACGCAGTTTGGCAGACACTTGGTCCATGTCGTCAATAAGTCCGCGCATTTTTTCTTCAATACCAACCAGGTTGACGGCTTGGCTGACTTCCGCCGTATTGATAGCCGGGCAGGTACCCAAAATCAGACGCAAGCCCTCGCTGGCCGTCTTGAACGCACTTTGGCGGGCATTGACGCGCGCCATGGTGCAAAGTGAAGCCAGGTCAAAGCGGCTACCTTCCGTGATAATTTTGCTCGCGCATTGGCGCGTAAACACGGCGGCCACTTCCATTTCGCTGATTAAATCACCGAGCATAAATGTAACGTATTGGTGGCGGGTGAGTTTGTTGGCGCGGCAATCTTCCA
>CACXER010000086.1 GCA_902766765.1 uncultured Elusimicrobium sp.
GAGGGATTGGAAAATATCCCTAAAACAGGGGCGCTTATTATCGCCGGCAATCATTTGTCCAATGCCGACCCGCCCGCCATCGGTGGTTTTGCGGGGTTGGTACGCGATTCACGTTTTGTAGCCAAAAAAGAATTATTTGATATTCCGCTACTCGGTTGGTTTTTCAGACGCAGCGGTTATATCCCGGTGGACCGCACGCGCACTATTGGCGACTTTGGTGCGCTCAAAGAAGTGGTACATGCACTGGAGCGCGGGGAAAGTGTGGTGATGTTCCCCGAAGGCACGCGCAGTAAAGACGGAAAACCGCAAAAGCCCAAAAGTGGGATCGGGTTTTTGGTATATAAGACAGGTGTGCCGGTGTTGCCGGTAAAAATTGAGGGCACATTTGGCGGGTGGCTAAAACGGAAAAAAATCCGCTTAAAATTCGGCCAAGTGATGCACCTAACAAAAGACGAAACCTTGGAGCCCAAGGTACAGTATAAACAATTTGCAGTACAAATAATGGAAGCCGTAAATTCAATTCATATATAATGGAGGAATACGCAGGGTTTCCGAAGCGGAAATTCTGTAAATAAGGACTTATGACAAACGAAGAAATTAAACAAACCGAAGACACAACCAACGAAGCCGAAATGACCATGGATCAGTTGATTGCGCAACAAGAGTCTTTATCGGAGAAGTTGTTCAAGAAGGAAATTGTAGAAGTACCCGTCGTACAAGTAAATCAGGATTATATTTTAGTGGATATTGGGGCCAAAAAAGAAGCCGCCATTGCCGCCAGCGAATTTGAAGGAAAAACGATGCCTGCCGTGGGGGATAAAATTTCGGCTGTGCTCGTTAAACGTGGTAGTGACGAACGTCCGTCCATGCTTTCCCACAAAAGAGCCCTCGAGTTTTTGGGCTGGGACGTTTGCAGAAAAGCATACGAAGCCAAAGAACGCGTCAAAGGAACAATTTTACAATGCGTGAAAGGCGGTTATATTGTGGAAGTATTCGGCGTAACCGGTTTTATGCCGCTTTCCCTTTCCGAATTACACACCGCGTATAAGCACTACTTGCCCGTCGGTGCGAAAATCAAAGCCGTCATCGTGGAATTTGCCAAAGAAAAACAAAAACTCATCATTTCCCGCAAACAAGTGTTAGAGGAGGACGAAGCCGTCCGCCGCGAACAGGTGTTGGGCGAAATTAAAGAAGGCGATGTCCTTCGGGTAGTTGTTTCCAAGGTGGATACAGATAAATTGTTCTTGCGTTTCCACGGGATTGAAGGTGTAGTTACGTTGGATAATATCGCTTGGAAAGAACCCGAAACCGCCATTGCCAATTTCCGCCGCGGTCAACGCCTCAAAGCCAAACTCTTGGCGCTTGATAAAGAAACGCCGCGCTTGACCTTTGGCTTGAAACAATTATTCTTAAATCCGGCCGACGCGTTGAAACGCCGCTATCCGTACAAGAGTTCCGTCAAAGCCACAGTTGTTAAAGTGTCCGAAACGGAAGGCGTGGAATGCACCATTGGTAAAAACAATACCAAAGCGTACATCAGCCCCTTTGAAATGGGACGCGACTTTACCGCCAAAGAAGGCGACACGATTACCGCTTTGGTAACGGGTGTCAATCCGGAAACGTTTGTAGTGAACTTGTCCGTCAAGAAATACGATCAAGCGCAAAACCGCAAAGTAGTGGCGCAGTACTTGAAACAAGCCCCGCGCCCGACGCTCGGCGAATTGTTGCAAGATTCGTTTGGTAAAACGGAAGAAGAAAATACGACCGAAGAAGAAAAATAACTCCGTTACATTGAATTGAATAAACCCCGCGTGCCATTTGGCTGCGGGGTTTTTTACGAAATTAAAATTGATTCGGTATTTTTTCGTCGCAAAAATTTTCCCTTGACTTTGTTTTTTTTTTTGCTAGAATTTGCGTGTACTCATTGTACAAGGAGGCGTACGCATGAAAAACAAAAGAGGTCTTACGGGATGTTTAAATCAAATAAGGTTGTCATTCCCGAGAAATGTAGTCGGGAATCTTCCTCTTTCTGAGTCGTTAGTAAAAGAGGAAATACAACCTTATTTTATTAAACAAGTAAAAGATCCCCGACAGAAACTTTCGGGGATGATAACTAATTTTAATAATTTCGGGTTTACACTCATTGAACTCTTAGTCGTTGTGCTCATCATCGGCATACTGGCCGCGGTGGCAATGCCGCAGTATCAAAAAGCCGTGGAAAAAGCCCGCGCCAGCGAGGCCTTGCCTATATTAAAATCGGTCTATCAAGCCGCACAAACATACCAAATGGCCAATGGCGAGTGGCCCACAAAATTTGATGAACTGGCGGTGGAAATCCCGTGGACGGGTACGACCAAATGGCGTAACTACGCAGGAGCGAAGGACACTCGGTCTAATCATTTATGGTCTATTCAACTTTACACAGAGGGAACACGATACCACGATATATATTTAGGTCGTATTAGCGGAAGATATGAAGGAGCGGGATTTGTTATTTCTTCAAGTGGAGACTGGGCCTGTGCGGAAAAAACGTCGGATGGCAAAGTGTTTAACGGAAACCCGGGTGACTATTGTGTAAAAATTATGCGTTGTCCAAATACACCGACCACCTATGATAATGGGCGGTATTACCCGTATAAACCGTAAAACATAAATAAGAATATTTTTCTTTACAAACTTGTGTAATATTTCTACAATAAAAATGTAGTTTATTTTTCCCGTTGTTTTTTGACGGATAAAAGAGAGGAAAAACATGATTGTAACTATCGTTGTTGTGGTTGTTGCCGTGTTGTGTCTTATGTATGTGATCGGTACGTACAACGGTTTTATTACGCTACGTAACCGCACCCAAGAGGCGTGGAGCGATATTGAAGTACAAATGAAACGCCGCTACGATTTAATTCCTAACTTAGTGGAAACCGTCAAAGGATATGCCGCCCACGAAAGCGGTACGCTGGAAAAAGTAATCCAAGCGCGCAATATGGCTATGGCCGTTAACCCCAAAGATGTGAAGAAAATGGCCGAGTCGGAAAATATCCTGTCGGGTGCATTGAAATCCGTATTTGCCCTGAGTGAAAATTATCCGACGTTGCAAGCCAACCAAAACTTTTTGGAACTTCAACACGAACTGCGCGATACGGAAGATAAAATCCAAGCCGCCCGTCGCTTTTATAACGGTAACGTTATGGCGTTTAATACCAAGGCGGAACGCTTCCCCGCTAATATCATAGCGGCCATGTTCCACTTTGAAAAGCAACCTTTCTTTGAACTGGCGGAAGCAGATCAAGCGGCTCGTCAAGCCGTTAAAGTACAATTCTAAATTAGCCTATGGCTACTATTTACGAACATATTGACGAAAACAAGCGGCGCACCGTGCTGCTTGTTTTGCTTTTTCCGCTTGCTTTTGCGGCGCTTGTGTTGGCGACGGTAGGGATTTTCTTTTTCCTCACGGGAGACCCGTACGCTTCTTCCGCCGTGTCGGGTACGCTCACGCCCGCACAAACCCAAGTGGCGCAGATTGCCTTGTGGGCTGCGCCGATTTGTTGGGCGGTGGCCATGTTGTGGATCGTGATTGCGTATTTCACGGGCGATAAACTGATGATGTCCGGCGTAGGGGCGGTACAAATTACCCGCCGCGATCAGCCGGAGATTTTTCGCCTGGTGGAAAATTTGTGCATCACGCGCGGACTTCCTCTGCCGCGTATTTATATTCTGGATGATGAATCGCTTAACGCATTTGCTACCGGGCGCGACCCGGAACATGCGTCCATCGCACTTACCAAAGGCATTGTGAAGAAATTGGATCGGGTAGAGTTGGAAGGCGTGGTGGCACATGAACTTGCACACGTGGAAAACCGCGATATTCGTCTCATGCTTATTACCGTGGCGGGCATTTCGTTTTTTACATTTTTGGGTGAAATACTTCTCCGCATGGGGCTTTCTTCCGGGCGGAGTAACCGGAAAAATAATGGGGGTGGAATCTTCATTATTGCCGGATTAGTATGTTTAATTTACGGTTATTTTTTGGCGCCGCTGATTCGCTTGGCAGTATCACGCCAACGTGAGTATCAAGCCGATGCTACCGCTGCTCTTACGACGAGAAACCCGGCCGCTTTAGCGAGTGCACTGCGCAAAATATCTTCGGATAGTCGCGTAGAGGCCTTGGATAAACGTGAAAGTATGGCCGCTATCTGCATTGCTAATCCACTGGGCAAAATGGGGTTGTTTTCCAGTTTGTCGGGTTTGTTTGCTACGCACCCGCCGATTGAAAAACGGATTGCTGCTTTGTTGGAAATGGACGGCTCTTACCGTTACTAAAAACATCTATGGCTACTGCTTATCATTACGTGGCAATCAATCAGCGCAAAAGTTTAATCCTTATTGTGCTGTTTGCGCTTTCCTTTTTGGGATTTGTGTATTTAGCCACGTGGGGATTCTATATCCTTAATGGTACGCTAGCCTATTTCCGCCCGACGGGATTTTTAACCTGGGGAAGCACGTGGGACCACGCCTTTGTACAAACCGCAGATACGTGTAGGTGGCTACTGCCTATCAGTTTGGCAATATCTTTGTTTTGGGCGCGGGTGGCGCTCAAAGAAGGAGAGACGTTTATCTTGGGGCGCTTTGACCGCCGCGTGCGCTTTCTTCATCCGTATGATGAGTATGATGCTAATACGTTACTTACTACCTTATGCATTCGTACCGGGGATATCGTTCCGCATATTTATGTGCTAAACGATAAGGGATTAAACGCCTTTTCTGTTGGTTCCACACCCGAAAATTCCGGGATTGTGTTGACGGCGGGGTTGCTACAGACGTTAGACCGTGTGCAATTGGAAGCCGTACTCGCCCACGAACTGGCGCATATCCGCAACGGCGATACACGCCTGATGACGGTGATGGTCATGTGTTTGGCTTTTTTTACGTTCATGGGTGAGTATTTGTTCTACGGAACGGAAAAAGAAAATATCTATGATAACAACGGGTTGCAGGTGGAAAGGATAGCACCCCCGTTAGGGCCGTTGGCTTATATCGGGTTTGTGTTACTGCTTTACGGCTATGTGGTGGCGCCGCTACTTCGTTTGGGTATTTCTCGCACGCGCGAATATTTGGCCGACGCCGATGCTGCGCTCATTACACGTCATCCGCGTGCGCTGGCTAAAGCCCTGTGGCGCATTAGCCAAAATAGTCGGATTTCCTCACTTGCCAGTTCTTCTTTATTGGGGGCGATGTGTATTGAAAACCCGTTGGAGAAGGAAAGTCTGTTTGATTTTTTAAGCGGACTATACCGTTCTCATCCGCCGGTGGAAGATCGCATTTACGCACTCAACGATATGGACGGTATGTTTTTGCATATACCGGCTACGGCTAACCAAAAATAAGTCTTTGCTAAATCGTCTTAAAAAACTACAATATATAAAACTGTTTTTTTAGGAAGACGATATGTTGAATTTAACTAAATCCGCCAAAGAAACTGTGTATATGAAAATCGTTCGCGTTCTGTTGGCGATGTGTTTTTTAGTTGTGCCCCTTATCTTCTTTACCGATTTGACGGCTAATCCGTTCTTCATCCAAAATAGTTTGCTCTATGTGCTTATCGCCTTGATTTACGGCACGCTTGCCGTTAAATTTTTACGTTCGCAGACGATTGATTTTACACAAACGTTTTTTGATTTAGCATTTTTCATTTATGTGCTTGCCTGTGTAGTAGGGTGGTTGTCGGCGGTGTCCTCGGCGCCGCAAGCCATGCGCCAGACGATGTTTTACGGCCTTTTAAACTACGGTAGTTTGCTGGTAGTCGTGTCCGTAGGGGCGTACATCATCAGCAAAAATATTGTCTGTTCCGGCACGATTGAAAGCAAAACAAATTATATCTTGTTGTTTTTTGCATGGGGGGCGTTGTGGTACTTCTTCCCGATGCTTAAAACACATTTGTCATCGGATTTGTTAGTTGCTAAATTATTTGACTGGTATGCATTATTTTTGTGGATTGTAGGCGTGTGGTTAGCCGTACGGGTGCTGCGCAAATTGGTACAAGAAAATATTTTGGTGCTAATGTTTGTGGCTGTTTTTCTGGCGTGTTGCTACGGGGTGTTACAGGCCCTTGGCCTGGAATTTTTGTGGCCCTTTGAAATCAACCAATTTGCTACGCGTGCCTTTTCTACATTTGGAAATCCCAACTTTTTATCGTCGGCAGTTGTAATGTTGTTGCCGGCACTGCTGGTCTATTACATGCGCACCGAAAGCAAAAAAGATTTGTGTGTATATGGACTCTTGGTGCTTGTGTACATCTTATTTTTGTCGTTTGGTTTGGCTCGGTCGTGTTGGTTGGGGGCCGGATGCGCGCTGGTTATGATGTGGATGTTTGGTACGCTGCGCGAAGTGATTTGGAAGCGTCGCGGTCGTGTGTTTTTACTGGCGGTGCTTGCTATTGGTGTAGGGTGGGGTTCGGTTCATTTGGATGATAAAGATACGCCCAGCCCGGTGGCGGCGCGGGCGCATGAACTGACGCAAATAACCCCGGCGAGTTTTACCCTTAAAATTGACCGCGATAAAATTTTCCAATCTATGCACCAACGGTTGTTCATGTGGGATGTAGCGAAGGAAATATTTTTGGCCCGTCCGGTAATGGGTAGTGGACTTGGTAATTTTCAGATGGCCTTTGCGCAAGCACAACCGAAGACACTGCTTAAATATCCCAATTTGCGCCAACTCAAAACATTGACCAATGCACCGCATAATGAACTTTTTTTCCAGGGAGCCCAGGGGGGAATTGTGGGGCTTGGATTATTTATGTTCATGTTCATGGTCTTATTTTTAGAAGTGCGTGATTTCGCCGCTCACAAAAAAGAGGGGGATAAGAAGCAACTTTTACAAGCATTTTTCTGCGGGATTTTAGGGATGTTGGCCGACAACATGCTCAACATTTCTTTACACGCCGTCGTGCCCGCTTTTATCTTTTGGTGGATGGTGGGCGCGGAAGCCAGCGGAGTAGGAAAGGAAGACCGGCAGATTGCCGTAACGGCTAACCCATTTACTAAGACGGTGGCGCTCATCATTCTGGTCGGAAGCGTGGCCATTATTACGTGGCAAGCCATGTGGCTGAAAAGCGAATATCGTTTTTTCGCCGGACAAAAAAACATAGCGGCAGGACAATACGAAGAAGCCGTTACCAATTTGTCTGCGGCACAGCGTCTTTATCCGGCTAATACCGAGGCCGGTTTCCGCCTGGGAAACGTGTTGCTGGCACAAGGGAAGTACTCGGATGCTTTAACGGTTTTTGAAAAAACAATATCGGCTGCCGATTACTACGAAGAAGTTTATTACCATGCTGCGTTAGCGGCTATCGGTACCGGCGACGTGAAAAAGGCGGTGCATTATCTGGTGGCCAATTTGCGTCTTCATCCATATCATTTGCAAGCGTATCAAATGTTGGCCCAATTATTGCACGATCATATCATCCTGGCCGGTAGCGATGAATTGGCGATGGCGGAACGTGGGCTGAATTTATTTCCGTACGAAACCGGATTGTGGCGGCTTATCGGGGAGACGTACGAAAAATTAGGTGAGGTCCAGTACGCTAAAAATATTTACGAACGTGGATTGACGGTAGATACGTTGGATCCGGAATTATTAAACCGGTTAGAAAAATTATATTCCGGTCAATCTGACAAGCCGGCTATCCTCGCGCAAGCCAAACAATTGCAACGGTATCACGACAAAGCCAGCCGTTTTGATAAAATGTCGGCCTATTATCAACAGCGTTTGCGTAACGATATTGAGGCGTATCGGGCTCAATATCCCGATGATACAAACGGGTCCATTTTGTTGGCGCGGGTGTTATCTTTGGCAGGTAATGATATTAAATCTAAAATGATGTTGGAGCAAGTGTTGCAGGAACATCCGGATGATTTATGGGCCAATTTGGCGTTGTCTACGCTATTCTACAAAGCGGAAAATACGAAAGAGGCCATACGTTGTTTACAAGATGCTTTGTTCTATTATCCGGGTAATGAATTGGCGTTGGCGCGGCTCAAGGCGCTGGGGATTCCGTCGGAAAATAAAAAAATGTAAAAAAGACTATTTACAAAACGTGTTAAATTGCTATAATTCTAATATCTGGCTATGTCGTGCATTAGGACGACAATAGTTTGAAAATAGGAAAACTGGATCATGAAACAACGAAAATTTTGGAATTATCTAACGATTTTTTTCTTCGGCTTACTGCTCGTAAGCGGAACAATGTTGATGGCTGCGTCATCGGCTAAACAACTGGCGAAAGGTATTTCACTTTACAACGAAAACAAAGATACCCAAGCCATGGATTATTTTATTGACGTGTTAGTTAACGGTACAGCGGAAGAAGTGGCCACGGCTAACCAATACATCGATAGAATCCATAATCGCGTCGGTGGTATCCAAACGCCGGTAGCGGTGGATGTGAATTTTAAAGAAGGAGAAGTAAAAACGTTAGGTGAAGTGGCAGATCCGGCGGTGCAGCAAGCCCAACAAGCCATTGACGAGCAAGCCGCCAAATTGCAGCAAGCCGCTAACGAACAGGCCGCTAAACTCCAGCAAGCCCAACAAGAAGTGGCCGATAAAGCCGCTGCGCAACAACAAGCGTTGACTCAGCAAATTGAAGCCAAAAAAATGGCGGCCCAAAATGCCGGCGATCAGTTAGCCGATGACTGGAATATGGTGACGGCTCAAACTGACGAACAGTTGCAAAATTTAGCGCAACAAGCCACGCAAACCGAACAAGGTATTACCGATGCGGCTGTAGCGGCAACTGTGGGGGCGGACGGATTGTCTCACACGGAGCAAGCCGATTGGGAAGCCGTGGCGGATCAAACGACAGCCGAATTAAATGCTTCGCGCAATGACATGCTCACAACCGTCAACGGCGAATCTGCATTTACCGATTTAACTTCTGAAAAAGCCATTGAAGCGCGTGAACTGTATACTGCACAGAAAATTGACAGCATGATGCAGTCCGCCATCCAAAACATCAACGATACCGAAGGCGTACATTTGTACATGCGCGATAATCGGCCCGATGCGTTGGAAATTGCGCCGGAAGTCATCTTTGACAAAGGTAATTTCCGCGCCGATGCACAACCGCTACTCAACAGTATTTATGAATTGTTAGCCCTTACGCAAGGTTCGGCGTATGTAATTTTGCCTCCCGGTTCGTATACCGATGACGTCACGCTCTCCGGCATTCGCCAGGCGATGGCATTAAATTCGTATTTAATCAATCGTGGTATTTCGCAGGGTAAGTTACATTATAATATGGGACTTGTTGACGAAGAACCGCCGGCCCGTTTTGCAAACTTAAACGGTTTGTCTATCGTGTTTGATTACGATGCCAAGTTGCCGACTGTGTTAGAGAAAAACGCCAATAACGAAACGGCCCCGTTACTGAGCATGGCCATCGTTCCGCTCTGCCATGCCATTGACCGCTCGTTAGGGGAAGCTTTTGCGATTGATTTTTCTGTACTGGAAACGGTCAATCCGTTAGACAACTGGGTGTTACAAATCATCCAGCATGGTCATGATGGTAAGTATTACATTGTGCGCCAACTGGAAGGTTTCTCCCCGGTCTATCACCAGATTTTATTCAACGGCCGCAAAGGTGTGATCGGGCCGGAATTGCCGTGTGGAAAATATACTCTTGTGTTGACGGGTGTTGATTTGAAAGGCAAAAAACAAACATTGCGTCGCCGCGTGGTAGTCAAATGTGCGGATGTAAAAAATTCGTGTGATGGTACTTGTTCTACCGCCAAAACAGAAGCCGCACAAACCGAATTAGATTATAAAACGTCTCGCCTTTGGGTAAAACCCAAACGCACGATGTATAAAGATGTTGCTCCTGTAGCGGCAGATTCTCAAGCCGTTTCTACCTCTACCAGTACGCATACCAAAACGGTACGCACTACTACGATTATAGAGGACGATAATGGGGATGATTCGGCGGCTACGGTTGCGCCTACTTCGCCGTCGGCAATGCCGTATCCGACGGATGCTTCGGCTTTGCCGGCCAATAACCCGTATGATATGCCGTACGATACTTATAATGATTAGCATGGGGAGAGCAGAAAGAATATGGGATTATCAGAAACTTTAATCGGCCAAAACATGAATGCCCATCCGGATTGTTTGGGTATCTATATCGGTTTAGATGAAATCTATATGGCCCAAACATCGCGTAAAGACGGGAGCGTTGTTTTGGAATCTTTGGTGCGGGTGCCGATAAACGGACTGGATAAAAATTCGTTGAAACCGTTGGACTTAAACGAAACCTTTTTTACAGCGGATAACTGGACGGAATCTTTGGGCAAAGTGATGTCCAAGAAAAAATGGAAAACCAACCGGGTGGTAGTCAGTTTGGCTCCGGCGTTTTGTCTGCTACGGCACTTTGTTATCCCGACGGCGATTGAACGTAAAATGTGGAAAAATTCCATTCCGCTTCAAGCCCGTAAATATATTCACTTCCCTTTTGAAAAAGCAGAGTATGCTTACCATGTATACGAATTTGAAACAGCCGCCACCAAGCAAAAACGGTTAGGGGTTGTTTTTGCCATGACCACCAAGGTAATCGTTGAACGGTTACGCAAAGGCCTCAAATCTTGTGGATTGGAGTTGATATCGGTAGAACCGTCCAGTTTGTCTTTGGGCCGTGCTTTTAACGATAGCGATAAAGAGGCTGTTGGAAATGGCGGACGTATTTATTCTTTCTTCGGCACAGACATGGCCAACTTCGTTTTCTTAAATGAAAACGCACCCGTGTTGTTGCGCGAAGTGGAGATTTCGGGGTCTATCCCGGCAGAACGTCGCCGGTTTGAAATTACTAACTGTACGGAATTTATTGCCAAACAATTGGAGAAAGATCCATTTGAAGAAGCCGTTATTACCGGGGTGGATATCGAACAATGGGTTCCCGCCTTGGAGGCCGATTCCAAAAAGCCGGTACGTAAATGGAATTTAAGTGAAATCTATGGTATTGAGACGCGCGATAGCGGTGAAATAGCCGCCATCGGAGCAAGTATTAAATTCTTTGATACAAAGACGCCGGATGTAGATTTCACGAAGGGCAAACGGTTGAGTGCGTATGAATTTAATGCCAGTTTAACGTTGTGGAAAATCACCGTGGTTCTTGTCCTTATATTTGCGGCACTTATTGGCAAAGGATATATGGAAGTGCACAAAACCGAACAATCTTTGCGCAAGGCGAAGAGTGCCCATACGGGGAGGATTGCTGATTTTGACGGACTAACGGCCAGTCAAATTCAATCCAATTTGGATAAAATCAAAACGCAAAATACCAACTTGCAAGCCATGACGAAATTTGACCATATCGTTACGCCGTTGTTGGCGGAATTGGCGGATGCTATTCCGCAAGGGATCTGGGTGACTAAACTTAGTTATTCGGATGCATTCCCCAGCCAAATGGGGGAGACACGTTCCGTAACTATAGAGGGAGCTATCAAGGCCGGTAGTAACAATGGGCAGGAAGATATGACATTGGGTACTAAATTTAAAGAAGCCATTGTTCAGCAGCCGATTTTCAAAAAGATTTGCGGTACTTCCCCGAATATTCGTTTTACAAAGGTGGCCGGTACGGCAGGTCGTTCGGGCGGTGACCAGGAAACCGATTTTACGCTGACATGCTCCAAGGGAGGCCATTAGTATGGCAGAAAAAGCGAAAAAGACTAATAAATATGTTGCAAACTTTACCCAAGGTTGCCGCGATATGCAAGTGGTGGCCCAGGAGGGAAATTTTAAGTTGTTTGGTATGCAGATATTTATCATTGCATTAGCGGCTTTTCTTTGGAACTATTCAACGAACAAATTTGCCGCAAAGATTCAAAATTTGCATGGACAAATGGAGGCAATTAAAGCCCAACAAGTCAACGAAGGGGAATATTTGACCAATAAGAAGTTACTGATTTCGTTGGAACCCCGGTTTGCTGATATTGAATCTAAAAATGAATGGTTGTTGCGGCAGATTTTGGATATTTTCCAAAAAGCCAAATTGGCCCCGAACGTGTCCGGCTCACAGGTGGAAGATGCTTCCAACCCTACCTATTTAGTGGCTTCTATGCAAGTAGATTCCTCTATGGGGTATAAGACGTTTGCGGAATTATTAGCCAGTATAGAAAACCGCAAAGAATATATTAAGATTTCCAATTTCGTTTTGGAAAAAAACAAAGATCCCAATCAAATGGGTGTAAATAAGGTTTCTTTAAAATTGAATACAATTTTCCCGAAAGAGAAAGTTGCCAGAAAGTTATTTAAAGATTATGACCAATTGGTGGCCGAACAAAATAAAGAGAGAGCCGCCAAGAGAAAGAAAAAGGTGAAATAAGGTTATGAAAAAAGCGCTTTGTTTACTTTTCGTTTTTGGAGTGATCCCTGCATTTGCGCAAGAAGCGGCTGCCCCTACCAAACAAGAGGGGGCGCCTGCTCCGTCGGCAGTTGCAGCACAAACGCCGGCTAAACAAGAGGCACAGCCAGCAGCCACGCCGGAGCAATCTGCTTCCGCGCAAAAATCGGACAAGGGGCAACCCCAAACGTCGGTTTCTGCCAACTCGCCGAAGCAAACGGAGGAGAAAAAACCTGTGCAACCCCAAACGCCGGCCGACAAACCGGCTGCTGCGAGTGGCGAATCCCAAGAAGAATTTGTAACGGCTCGTGAAACGGTGCCGGAAGAGGATGATGAACCGGGTTGGGTAGCCCAAAAGGTGGAATATGCCCCGAGGACAGATCGTGATCCGACGTTGTCTCCGGATGATTTCTTACTGTTGCAATATCGTGAACAACAACGGTTGGCCGCTATTGAGGCCGAACGTCAACGTCAATTGGCGGAAGAAAAACGCCAACAAGAAGAGGCCGAACGTTTACGTCAATTGGAACTGGCACGGATTAAAGATCCTACCCGCGAGGTCCGCAACAAAATTAAAATCGGCGGTATCATTGGGCAGGAAGTCTTTATTGGCAGTAAGATATATACGGTAGGTAATACTATTCATGGGGCACGTATTGTATCAGTCAGCCCGGAAGAAGTAGTATTTTCCTACAAGGGCCACAAATTTGTACGCAAAGTACCGTTGTAAAATTTAAGGAGAATTCATAGGAGGATTATGACAAATCGTTTAGCAGTAGTGCTGACAAGTGTAATGGCGTTGGGGCTTGTAACTCCGGCGATGGCACAAAGCCGCCAGACGTTACCGAGCGACAATACCGTTACGCTGGTAGAAGAACCCACAGTAAAACTGTCTGAAGACACTGACCTGTACCGCAATGTGGAAGAGGCTTCGCCGTTGGACCGCAAAGTATCTATCCGCGTTTCTAACGTGCCGATATCGGTGTTCTTGAACAGTATTACTACGCAGGCCAAAATTAACTTTATTATGAGCGAAGAATTTGCTAATAAAAAAGTAACGGCCTCGTTGACCCGTGTAACCGTGCGTGAAGCCTTGGATACCTTGTTACGTGTACATGGATTGGCCTATCAACGTATTGGTAAGAGTGACAGTTACGTTGTTACCAAACGTTCTAATGATGCGCCTGATACCATTACCAAAATTTACACGCTCAGTTATATTTCGTTACAAGGGGTCGGCGGTGCTTCTGGCTCTAGCGAAGTAAATAATCTGATGGCGCAAGATGTGTCCAGTTTCTCTGCCGGTGGTGGCGAAGGTGGCGGCAGTTCTGCCTCAAGCGGTGGAAGTTCCTCCGGCGGTGGATCGGCCAGTGGTTCCGGTGAAATTACGGGCATTATCAGCAGTATGCTTTCGCCGGTAGGTCATATTGCGGTAGATCCTCGCACCAATAAACTAATTATTACCGACGTGCCGGAAGTCTTCCCGCAAGTGGAAAACATCTTGGCTGAGTTGGATATTAAACCTCCGCAAATTTTGATTGAAGCGCAAATCGTAGAAGTCAACAAGAGCAGCGGTTTGACGTTAGGTTTTGAATACGGCGCCTCGGATGGTACGTTAGTCGCGGCGACGGGCCCTAAACGCGTATTGGACCTAGACTATATTAAAGGTAATGGCGTAAAAGGGTGGAACTATATTTTCCCGAGTGCAGCACAAACCGGGGGAGATAGCGGTTCCGGTTCCGGTTCCAGTTCCAGTTCGGATTCCGGTTCCGGCAGCGATGAGGCCGGTTTGCTCAATTTCCCGGCGTTTAACATTGTACTGCGCACTTTACTTACCCGCGGGGAAGCTAAATATTTAGGTAAACCCAAAGTGGTCACCTTAAATAATAAAACGGCTAGCATTACCACTTCTACCGATGCTACGGTGGGTGTGTCAACAACGGGTGGATATGATTCTTCTACGCCTACGACGACTACGGCTGAACGTAAACGTGTCGGTTTGACCTTGAGTGTTACTCCGCAAGTCAACCGCGAAGGGTATGTAACGCTGTTTGTACAACCGTCTTATTCTGATGTCGCGGCCTCTTCTTCCGGTTTGGGAACGATGGACCCGACCACGCGTGCGGCTTCCACGCTTGTACGTGTGAAAAACGGTCAAACGGTTGTCATCGGCGGTTTGCTCACTTCACGTGAAACCGAACAAGTACGCAAAGTACCGCTCTTGGGTGATATCCCGGTATTGGGTTGGTTGTTCACCAGCAAGAGTACCTCCAAACAAACAACCGATTTGGTCATCTTCATTACACCGACCATTTTGGCTGAATAGAATTCAATGGATTACCTGCCCCCGTAAATGGGGGCAGGTAATACCGTAGTTGTATATTTAGGGGAATAGGAAATGGCAAAACAGTTACATGAAATTTTGATGGATCAAGGCACGCTGACGGCAGAGCAAGTAAAGCGGGTGCAACTTTATGCTAAACAAAATAACATTTTGTTTGCGGAAGCCGTTGTCAGATTAGCCTTTGCATCGGAAGAACAAGTAACTATTGCTTTGTCTAAACATTTTGCCATGCCCTATGCTTCTAAAGAAAACGGAATTTTAATTCCGGAAAAGGAGCAAAATTTACAAAAAATCATTCCGGAAAAATTTGCCCGGGAAAACATGGTCATTCCTCTGTTCGTGGAAGACGATGCCCTGGCAGTTGCTTTATTAGATCCCACTAACTTGTTCTTGCTGGAAAACATTAAAATGATGTCCGGCAAACAGATTCAGCCGTTCATTGCCAGTAAGAGCCAATTATTAAATGCATTAGATACGTTTTATGCGTCTTCGTCTAACTTATTAGAAGAAGTAATGAACGAAGCCGTGAAACCGCAAGTGGATGTGACGACTACGGCCGCAGCCGATGAGGAAGTAGCGGAAACAGGCATCTTGGATTTGGATAAGATGTCGCCCAATTCTTCACAGTACGTTAAACAGGTAAACGCCATTTTGCGTCAGGCCATTGCGGAACGTACGTCTGATATTCATTTGGAAATGTTTGATGAACGCGTTTCGTTACGTTTCCGTATCGACGGTTCTCTCTACGAACGTACGCCACCGGCCAAAGAATCTGTAAACGCTATTATTTCCCGTATTAAGATTTTGTCTAAATTGGATATTGCCGAAAAACGTTTACCGCAGGACGGTTCGTTTACGATTCGTTACCAGAACCGTTCCATTGAAGTCCGTGTGTCTGTTTGTCCGGCGGTATTCGGAGAAAAACTGGTGCTGCGCGTATTGGATAAAGGTACCGGGGAAATGAACGTAGATAAACTCGGGTTTGAGCCGGAGCAAAAAAAGGCGTTCTTGGAAGCCGCTAACTTGCCGCACGGGCTCATATTCTTAACGGGGCCGACCGGTTCCGGTAAGTCTACCACGTTAAACGCCGTACTTACTACGATTCGTACACCGGAACTAAACTTTATGACGCTGGAAGACCCGGTGGAATACAAACTGGCCGGTATCAGCCAAGTGCAGGTAAAACCGGCCATTGGGCTAACCTTTGCGGCTGGGTTGCGTTCGTTCTTACGTCAGGATCCGGATGTGATTCTGGTAGGGGAGGTGCGCGATAACGAAACGGCAGAAGCATGCTTAAAAGCCGCTCTTACCGGTCACTTGGTGTTATCTACCTTACACACGAACGAAGCGCTCGGTGCTATTCCGCGTTTAATTGATATGGGTATGGAACCTTTCCTGCTTTCCAGTTCACTCGCGCTTGTGGCTGCGCAGCGCTTAGTACGTATTTTGTGTCCGTACTGTAAAGTACCACACGTGCCGGATCCGTCCACCCTCGCGCGTATTATTCAAGAAGGTCATCTCAATCCGCGCGATCAAAACTCATGGACGTTCTTTAAGGCCGTTGGGTGCCCGAAATGTTTTGGTACCGGGTTTATGGGCCGGCGGGCTATTTATGAAGTCTTCCGTATGTCGGAAGAAATGCGTAACATCATTTATAAAACGCAAGATTTGGTGGCACTTAAACAAGCGGCCATACGTTCCGGCGCGCTGAATTTGCGTGCTAACGGTTGGCGTAAAGTGATTCGCGGTCAAACCACGATTGATGAAATTTTAGGTATTACTACATCTGACGAATAATTCACCGGTAGGTGAGTTGGGGTGTGTAAAACCGAATAGGAAAAATAGTTATGCAAAGATATACATACACAGTAAAAGATAGCAACGGAAAAATGTTGCGTGGTTCTATTTCCTCGGATAACCGGGAAAAGGTTATTTTAGCCTTGCAAAACAAAGGTTATTTGGTGCTAGATGTGCGTGAAGGAACCGGTGGTATTTTTGGTGGTAAATCCGGTGGGCGTAAACGTGGCGGAAAAGTACCCGGACACGTGTTAGCCTTCTTTGCAGAACAATTGGCTACACTGATTGCCGGCGGTGTGCCGCTCGTGCGTGCCGTATCGCTGTTAGGGGAATATGCCTCTAACCCGACGCTGGGTTATGTGCTTACGCAGGTGGCCAAGGATATTTCTGGCGGGCAATCGTTACACGAAGCCTTAGCGCAGCATCCCAAAACGTTCAGCCATATTTGGTTGTCCCTTGTAGAAGCGGGGGAAATGGGTGGTCAATTAGCCGAAACCCTGCAGCAGGTGTCGTTATATACGAAAACGCAGGAAGGGATGAAAAGTAAAATTATTACAGCCGTTACCTATCCGGCGATCTTAGGGTTGTCTTCTGTCGGCGTACTTATTTACTTCGTAATCGGTATCGTACCGACCTTTGCACAAATCTTTAAAGATTTTAACTTGGACCTGCCGATGATTACCGTTATCGTGTTAAACGTTTCCGGTATTTTGGTCAATCACGGGGTGTTGATTATCGCTACGATTGTTATTAGTTTTGTGTTGTTCCGTTTCTACATCAAAACGACGGACGGTCGCAAACGTTGGCACTCGTTCCTACTCTCCATGCCGCTATTTGGTAACTTCCTTAAAAATATTTACTATGACCGGATGTTGTCTACGTTATCTACGTTACTGCGCAGCGGTGTAACGATTTTAAACGCTATTTTGGTATTGGAAGATTCGTTTGATAGTAACGTAATCATTCAAAATGCGTTGAAAATGGTTCGTGCGGAAGTAGCGGCCGGGAAATCTATTTCGGATTCGTTCCGCGCTACGGGCGTTTTCCCCGGGCTGATGACCGAAATGATGCTGATGGGTGAAGAATCTGGTAAACTGCCGGGCATTATTGCTACGTTGTCTAAATTCTATTCCGATCAGGTAGAGCAATTCATTGCACGTTTCTCCGCTGTTATTGACCCGATTCTAATCTGCGGTGTCGGTGCTTTGATTGGTATTATTGTAGCATCTATTTTCTTGCCGATTTTCAAACTGTCTCAAATCGGCGGCAACTAGGAGTGTGTATGCAAAAACGCGGGTTTACGTTATTAGAAATTTTAATTGTGATTGTCATTTCCGTATCGGTGTTGGCATTTGCATTGCCCGCGCATAAACGGGCCCAGGATCGCAATATGTATTCGGCGGCTGTAGGCATATTGATGGATTTGGGGTCTGCGGTGCAGATGTTACGGGCTGATTTTATTTCCCAAGGTAATAACAGTTCGTTCCCGTCTTCTGTCCAACAGGTTCACAGACTGTATCAAGTGCCGTCTACTTCCACCAGTTCCTACTATTACAAAGGGGGACATGATGCTTTGCGGAATATGTCTATGACGACTGCTCTGTATGCTTTATTTTCCCGTGGCTATTTGCAAGATATCCCGTTTGAGAGTTGTACCAATAATCACCTAAATTGTTCGTACAAGGGATATAATTTTTACATTTGTCCGCCCGCGGCAACCAGCGCTAATTGTTGCGGAAATAATGCGCGGGTTGTTGCCTGTATGACGACGGCTTCGGGCGTGACGCGTGCCGCCGGAAACCTCTATAAAGGGGCCCGTTTCTTGCTGGATGGAAGTATTGAACAGATTTCTAATTAGTATTTGGTAGTTGTGAGGTGGATTTATGCATAGTAACAAAGGATTTACACTATTAGAATTACTGATTGCGGCAGCGATTATCGGGTCGCTCGTTGTATTGGCGACGTCTTCGTACCGTTCTAATATGGCGGAAACTTACTTGGCGGCGGCTAAAGGTCAAACAGAAATGTTGGGGGAAGCCGCGCGTCGGTTTGTGTTAGAAAACCGGGTATCCAGTCGTACGGCTGGAAAGATGGAAACATTGGCGGATAGTAATGATCGTTCAAAATGCAAACTGAACAAATTGGACATAAATAGTCTTATTTATTGCGAATATGTGGAAAATAGCGGGTGGGATAATCCGTATTTTAATTTTTATATTTGTACAGGTAACAATAATTGTTCGGCTTCTAGCACGGTAACCAATAAAATCGGGGTTCCTCTTGCGTATATGAAAGGAACCGGACACGCCCGCATGCCGGATAAATACGGAGAGAATTACCGCTATTGGGTCGGTACGTTGGGAACTTACGAGGTGTTGCCATGAAGAAAGGTTTTACCATGATGGAAGTATTGGTCGTCGGTGCTTTGTTGGCGTTAGTGATGTCTTTTGCAATGCCGGCTTTTAGGGCGGTCCGTTTTGATATGAAACAATCCCAAGCCAAAGCTGCCACTAAAAAATTGGCCGAGGCCATGCGTTCTTATTATCAAGTCAGTCGCGGGGGAACGATTGAGGCCTGTTTTACCGGAGGGGATGTAGACACGTTGGCCGGAGGAAATTGTGTCAATCCGGCGGCTACAGGGATTCCGCAAAGCACTACTCCGGCGGCGCTTGCTAGCGCGGAGCAATTGTTTGCGTGCGGATTTTTGATGGCTAAGGATTTTAGAGGGTTGCCGTATCGGTTTTGTACGTATCGCCCGAATGAATTGACGGCTCCGACCGAATTTACAGAACCCATTTACGCGATAGGACAAGGAAGTGGGGCGGCTGCCGGTGCGAAATATAATAATAATAATTATATTTATGTGGACGGAACGATGACACCTAAAGATACGTACCAATAATCGGGAGAAGAACAATGGAACATCTTTTGAAAAATAAATGGGGTATTACTTTATTAGAAGGTATGATTGCGCTGGGGCTATTGGCGTTGGCGGCTACGGCCTCTTTTGGTGTATTGTTATCTGTTTCGCGCAAGAGTTCCCGTCCTGATATACAAGAGGAAATGCAGTGGGCTATAGAGCGTGCAGGCGAAGGCTTGCAATTGTATAACGGGTATTCCGCCTCCGATATTGCCACTTGGCCCGATGAGTTGAAAGGACTGTGTGGGGCCAATGAGTCCTTGCGCGATTCCGATCCGTTGGCAACGAGTACTACCCATACCATTACGTGTATGTTGCCCCCGATTTGTGATCCTGCTACCTCTTCATTTACCTATGAGGTTTCCTCTAGTAACTTTACCGGTAGTGTTTGGACCAATATGGCTTCCCAAGTGGGGGAAATGGTAGATGCCAGTGATTTACCGGCTGATTATAACCAACGTAAAAATATTTCATTTAATATTACATGTAACGGGTTTACATTATGATGAAAAATAACAAAGGCTTTACTTTAACGGAAATTTTACTGGCCACCTTGGTGGTGGCAATTATCGGGATTTCACTAGCGTCTTTGACGACGGCTGCTTCGCGTGAAAGCGGCGTGGGACGCAGTAAAGTCATGTTGCGCAACGGCATATCCCGCGCGATGCGTCAATTGCGTCAAGATTTGCATGAATCCAGCCGCGTACTCTTCGTTCGCGGAACCATTGGGGAAACGAGTGATACACAAATTCCTTTACTACTTATAGGTAAAAATGTACGGTTAGACGGTACTCCTATTACAGGGACCACTCGGACGTATGTGTTGTATTGTTTCGCCCCCGGTACCATTACTACAACTGCGGGAGAAACGGCCGTTGTTCCGACGGGCGCTACAGATGGTGGTACGATCTATCGCCAAGTGTGGAGCGCTACTTCGGCATATACATTTCCTGACAGTTCCAATGCACCTACTTGCCAGACCTTGCAAGACCAAGATATTTGGTTGCAACACGTTAAATTTATTAAAAATACAATTAACACGTATACGGTTCCGTTATTTCAGGCGGAAGGATATACCGGCGTTTACAGTATCAACGATAATACCGATACCAACCTCAACCAGAATTTAGGTTCTTTGTTACGGGTAAAATTGATTTTGGAATTACCCAGTTCGCCGGTAGTCAATGACGTAACGGAAGAAAAATTTTCATTACCAAATGGATTTTCTATTACGGTTAATTCGTAAGGAGAGTTTATGTTACATAATAAAAAAGGTGCTGCCTTATTACAAGTTTTATTAGTTACCGTGGTGCTTGCCGGTATGGCGACCATGTTGCTGCGGGCGAGTTTGTCCCGCACGACGACGGCCCGCCAAACACGCCGTGCAGTGGCCAGCCAAATGCTCATCAATTCTTGCCAGGCCGAAGTGAGTGCCTTGTGGGCTGTGAAGTCCCCGGAACGTTTCGCTAAAGATTTGGCCAGTTGTTTGATGTATTGTAAATGTTCCCCCGCCGCAGAAAATGCTTATGCTGTCTGCCAATCAGCGGGGACAGGGTCTATTGAGTGTATCCGGGCAACCTACGGGGAAGCCGTTGCACAAACGTGTCAAGCGTATGGTACAACTGCTGACCAATGTACCGCTGCTCAAACGGCCGCGACGAATAACGGAACGGCAGTAACTCCTTGTCAGTGTGCAGGTTCTAATATCTCTCGTACCTATACTTGTACGCCGGTAAGTATCGGCACAGGATCTGCGGCTCTTACTTACACCGTCAAAGCGACTTTTACGGGGACGGCACCGGACAGTAACGGCCAGTGTGCTGTGTCGTATACGTTGGAAGATAATTCCGGAAATACGGAAGTAACTTTATAATATCTAACTCATGAAAAAGACCGTACTATTACTTGTTTACGCAGGTTGTGTATTACCCCTGTGGGGGCAAGCGGCGTCATCTTCTATCCGGGTTTCTACTGCGGTAGCGGCGCCGGAGTCTACGGTTGATTTATTAAAAGAGTCCATTCAAAAATCATCTTCTACTATTTCCGGTGTCTCTACCCCAAAAGCGGTGGCACCGTCTGCAAAATCGGCGGAAAAACCGGCTCCGGCGGCCACTCCGGCCAATACGCTAGACATGCCGTTGGAAGTGGGTGGTCAAACACAAACTGTTCAAACGGCGGTAACTCCCGTCAAGAAACAATCTTCCGCTAAAACGCGTCGGACCACGACGGCTAAACAAAAACCGGCCCAAGCCGCGTCTAATAAACAAACGTCTGCGGAACAGGTGGTGGACCAAAATAATTCCCCTTCTTCAGTAGATGCACAAGAACCGCAAACGGATGATATGAGTGAAGAAGATGCCGCGGATGCCGAATTGGAATATGCGGTCAAAATGTTGGAAGAATCAAAAGCCAAGGCCGAATCTACCGAGCGATCTATTCCACCGTCCGCCGCTCAAAATAAGCCGAGCAAAGTGCCGGCTCCGAATAAAAAATTTAATCCCAATGCGTTTCGGCCGGGCGTAACGTGGTTGGATTCCAAGAGTTCCCATTTTGATATTTATACCCAAAAACGCACCTCCGGGATTCCGTCCTCCAATATGGCCATGACGTTTGAAAATGCCTACCAAACCTTGCGGCGTTTTATCCCATGGATGATGGCGGGTCGGGTGCGTGTATTTGTGTATCAGGACCACCAATCCTATTTGCGCCATGAGCCCAATGCTAAAGCATGGACGCGCGCGATTGCTTATCCGACGCGTGGTGAAGTGGTGGTATATGACGAGCCGGGCAAACAGCGCGAATTGCAGGAAGTGTTCACGCACGAACTGACGCATATTTTTACCCAACAATTTTTTGACAGCCACAAAACCGGGCGTATTATGACGCCGACATGGTTGGACGAAGGACTGGCCGTATTTATGGAAGACCAAATGGCAGGCCCGAAAGGCGGGCCGTGGGCGCATGATTTTAATACGCTTAATTTCCAGCGCGACCCTTCAGAAAATCTGCAGCCGTTTAAGTCAACTTCTATATTCGGGACTTCTAATTCGGCTCTGAACAATCGCTTTGGCAACCGGCGGCGCGGCAAACCGGTGTATTTGGTACCTTTTGAACAATTTATGGACGAAGGGTCCTTACAAATGGCCGAAGCGCGTAACCAGGTGCAAAACTGGTATTTCCAGGCGTATGCTATGGTGCGGTTTTTGTTAAATCCGGCGGGCAGTTCTTCCCCGTCCAACCGGATGCTGTTTGAACAATTTACCCGCCTGATATCCCAAGGCGAAGCCAAACGGGACCCGGAGACAGGCTTTTTAGTATGGGATGCCCGCGGTAAAACGGTGTATGAACCGTACTCCGTGGAAAAAGCCCTGGGAAAAGCGTTTCGCTATAATACCCCGGCCAATTTTGAAGATAATTTTTGGCGGTGGGCCGGCCGGTAATTTTAGATTTTACTGCACACAAAAAACCCCCGGTTTAGCCGGGGGTTTTTTACATCCTCCTTTAAATTAGTATTCTTGTTCCAATTGAGTGGCCAATTCCTGTTGTAAGATTTGGGTTACACGGGTGGTCAAAGAGCCGTCCGCAAATACTTTTTGGTAGCCAAAGGACATTACCAAGAACGCGCAACTGTCTTCGTCGATTTCGCTTTCGGAGACGGCCGTTTGGTTTTTAAGAATCACTTTGGAAAGATCGCGTACAAGTTGGATCATTTCTTCTTCCACTTCACTGGACGAATTTTGAATTTTATTTAACACCACCGGGAATTGTTTTAAATAATTATCAATGGCGGCGTTGTTGCCCGTTAGGGTTCTTTTGGCGGTTACTTCTTTTTCGTAGTTGAGTAGTCCGGCGCGCAAAGCCACTGCCGACATCACGGTAGATTGTTCTTCTTCCGGTACGAGTTGCAACATCGGGGCAAGTTCATACCCTAACAAAGAACCGTTGATAAGATACTCTAACGGCGAGCGGGGGGTAAATCTGTCATCAGCAGCCGGAACCGGGGCCGGGGCTGCCATAATTTTGGCCGGAGCGACCGGTTTGAACGGGTTAGCAAACATTTTCGCGTTAGCAGCCGTGGCCAAAGTCATCACGGCTACGCTTACGGCAACAAGGGAACACAACCATTTTTTCGTTTTCATATACATCCTCCTTAAAGTGTACTGCTATCTTTATTCTACTGATTTGGCATAAAAAAACCTGAGCCCTTGGGCCCATCTCCCCCCGAAAAAAGGACCCAGAAAAAAGTAGGTCTTTTTCGGCAAAATATACTACAATATACAATATGATTATACCTACCATTATTGAAAAGAACGTCGGATACGACATTTTTTCCCGCTTACTTAAAGACCGTATTATTTTTGTAGGCGGCCGCGAAGGCGAAGTAGATACTGCCAGCGCCAATATGATTATCGCCCAACTTTTGTACTTGGACGCCGATGATTCCAGCCGGGAAATCAACCTCTACATCAATTCCCCCGGCGGGCTTGTAACGGCGGGCTTGGCCATCTACGACACCATGCAATTTATCAAAGCGCCGATTACCACTATCTGCATGGGCCAGGCCATGAGTTTCGGTGCGGTCCTTTTGGCGGCGGGTTCCAAAGGCAAACGCTATGCCTTGCCGCATGCGCGCATTATGATTCACCAACCGCTTATTTGGGGCGGTGGTATTTCCGGCCAAGTAACGGATATTGAAATTGAGGCGCGCGAACTACGCGATAATAAAGAACACCTCTTGGATATTTTGTCCAAGCATACCGGACAAGACAAAGAAAAAATCCGTCAAGACAGCGAGCGCAACTATTATATGTCTGCGCAAGAAGCCAAAGAATATGGGCTGATTGACGAGGTCTTGGAACTGAAAAAATAAGAATCGTTGTTTTGAAAGTAGGCAAACACGGGCGAAACTGCATAGGTTTTGCCCGTCTTTTATGCCGGGGCTTGACACACTAACTTGCTTTTGATACATTATTAGGGTCAATCCCATTGTGAGGAGAGAGCGTCTGCGCCCAAGGAATTGGGTTCTCTCGTTGTTCTTTTGAACGTGGGTGGCGGGTGCTTTCACAGGCAGCCGGACAAATTAGGAGGTTCTGATGAAAAGTAAAAAGAAAGCATTTACGCTGACGGAACTGTTGATTGTCGTCATGGTAATCGGGGTTTTGTCTGCGGTAGTGTTACCGAAGTTTAATAAAGTAATTGAAACGCGTAAAACGACAGAAGCCGAAGAAATGTTAGCGGCGGTGCGTACGGAACAAGAACAACGCTGTGCGTTGAATAAACCGTATGCCGGTACGTTTGCGCAAATGGGAGAGGTAACCTCGGGATTAGATAACCGAGGTAGAAGTAAGAACTTCACCTATAGTTTTGTGAGTTCCGACAATGGTATTGGGATGCAAGCCAAACGCGGAAACAACTATACGTTAAAGATGCCGTCCTATGCGGATGGTCGTATTTGTTGCGAAGGGGCTGGGTGTTCCAGTTTAAATAAAGATTATCCGCTTTGTAATACGCTTGTTATTGCGAGTGCCGATAAGAAAGTAGATACGCAATGTGCTCCGGTTTGTAGCGGCAGCGCGCAAACGCGCAACTGTGCGTGTGATACGGGATACACAAGCAATTCCGGGTACAGTACAGATACCGAACAACAACGGTGCGTCAACGGAAATTGGGAATGGCCGGGTGCCCGGTGCAAAAGTAGAGCCGGCTGCCGGGACGTAAATGCTTGTACGGGTTCGGCTCCCACCTACACATGCGATTGTGCCGCCGGATGGTCCGGAACCAGTACGGCTACCGAAAATAAAATTTGTCAAAGTGGGCATTGGGTGATTCCTTCGCCCAAGTGCACGAGCACGCAAGGTTGTACTAAACTCTGCACGGGCTCTGCTCCCACCTATACGTGCGACTGTGCCAGCGGATGGTCCGGAACCAGCACGGCTACCGGCAATAAAGTTTGCGATAACGGCAATTGGGTAATTCCTTCGCCTAAATGTACCAGCACGCAAGGTTGTACCAAGAATTGCACGGGCTCTGCTCCTTCCTATACCTGCGACTGCGCGAGTGGTTACCACGGCACGAGTACAGCTACCGGAAGCAAAGTTTGTCAAAATGGCAGTTGGGTAATTCCTTCGCCTAAATGCACGAGCACGCAAGGTTGCTGTTCGGGTAATGCTCCGACCTATAATTGTGATTGCCAGAGCGGATATACAGGTACTTGTACGGATACGGGATCTAAAACGTGCAGTAACGGCAGTTGGGTAATTCCTTCGCCCAAATGTAAAGGTACAAGCGGTTGCTGCTCGGGTTCGGCTCCAACGTATTATTGTGATTGTTCCTCCGGATATACAAGTTCTTCCGGCCATAGTACAAAAACAGGAAATAAAACATGCAGTAGCGGTAGTTGGGTAGTCCCTTCGCCAAAATGTAAGAGCACGCAAGGGTGTACCGCTACAAGTACCGGTACTGGTACCGGTACTGGTACTTCTGGATCCGGTAGCACGACTTGTAATGGTTACAGCAGTGGTTATCAATGCTATAAAGCGGATACCTCTTGTTGTATAGAGTGGAATGAAGGTGGCGGTACAGGTGAAATAGTAGTGACTCCGGGTAACGTAGGTGGAAAGACTAATATGGGTGGATTCTCCTCGTTACCGTCTAAAGATGGTCGGGCATTTTCGTTCTATTATGCGGCCGCGGATCATCCGGGTGGTGGTGGCCCTAACCCCCCTACCCCTCCTAACCCCGGTAGAACTTGCAAAACTTGGAGTACGCATAGGAAGTATGAGTGTCAGAGTGGATCGTGGGGTTCCGTCTCTGGCGGTTGTGTACGGCAAGTAGCCGGCCATCCGAATCCATTGTGTCCGGCGGGTGTGTAATTACCGACTAAAAAGATATGTAAACAAAACCGGGGATTTTTCCCCGGTTTTGTTTTGGGTAGATTTTGTACAATGCCGCCTGTTCTTCGTATTTAAAACTAGCAATCAAACTTAAATCTTGCTAGTTTTGCGCTAATTTGTTACAATATATTTGATCTGATACGCAAACGGGGGGAAAATCGTTTGCGTAGTTTATAAGTGAGGAAAAAATATGGAAGAAATTAAAAAGACAACCCTTTCGTTACCTACCTTTGTTCCGGCGGTGGCTATACGTGATGTGGTGATGTTCCCGGGGATGAATTTACCGCTTTCCGTAGACCGCAAAAAATCGATTGCCGCGGTGGAACAAGCCCTACAAACGCCCGAGCGCTACATTTTAGCCGTTGCCCAAAAAGAGGCCGAAATGGATGATCCGCAAGCGCAGGATATTTACCACTTTGGTGTCATTGCGCAAATCACGCAAAGTTTACAAATGCCTGACGGCTCTATGAAAATTTTCTTACAAGGGCTCGTGCGGGCGCGTGTGCACGATTTGGAAATGAATAACGACGTCAATGCCTGGTTTGCCCGGGTGGAATATGTGGAAGAAGAAGACGATAATTCCCCCGTTGTACAAGCACTCATGCGCAAAGTATTAGACGAGTTTGACCATTATGCCCGCGTTTCGCACCGTATTGCGGTGGAGGGCGTTTCGTTCTTACGCCAAATCGGCGATCCGTCTAAACTGGCCGATACGGTGGCGTCTAATATGATCGTCAAAACCGAAAAACGCCAGGAAATTTTGGAAGCGGTACACATCAAAGACCGTCTGGAAAAAATCTTAAAACTCATTACCAGCGAAGTGGAAATTTTAGGTCTGGAAGAAAAAATCCACTCCAAGGTTCGCGCGCAAATTGAGAAGAACCAAAAAGAATATTACCTCAATGAGCAAATGAAAGCGATTCAAAAAGAACTGAGCCAAAAAGATGATTTCCAAAAAGAATTAGACGCCATGCGCGCCAAAATCAAGAAAAACGGTCTGCCCCCGCACGCCAAAGAAGCGGCGGAAAAAGAAATCGGCCGTTTGTCTAAAATGGCACCATTCTCACCGGAGGCCACCGTGTCGCGCACGTATTTGGATTGGCTTTTGGATATGCCGTGGAACAAAACCACAGAGGACGTGCTTGATTTGAAAAAAGCCAAACAAATTTTGGATGAAGATCACTTTGGCTTGGAAAAACCGAAAACACGCATTTTAGAATATTTGGCCGTTAGCAAACTCACCCACGGACTGCGCGGCCCGGTGCTTTGTTTTGCAGGTGCGCCCGGCGTGGGGAAAACCTCTTTGGCCAAATCCATCGCGCGGGCAATTGGACGCAAATTTGTGCGGATGTCGTTAGGCGGCGTGCGTGATGAAAGCGAAATCCGCGGCCACCGCCGCACGTACATCGGCTCTATGCCGGGGCGTATTATTCAAGGGCTCAGCAAAGCCAAAAGTTCCAACCCGGTTTTCTTGTTAGACGAAATTGACAAAATGGGGTCCGACTGGCGCGGCGACCCGGCGGCGGCGTTGCTGGAATTATTAGACCCGGAACAAAACAAAGAATTTACCGACCACTTTTTAGACGTGCCGTTTGATGTGTCTAAAGTGTTGTTTATCACGACAGCCAATTCGCTAAGCGGTATCCCCACCACCTTGCGTGACCGCCTGGAAATTATTGATTTTGATGGATATACAGAATATGAAAAACACGATATCGTCAATAATTATCTGCTGCCTAAACAGATGAAAATGCACGGCTTAAAACCGGGACAGGTGGAAATTTCGCACGATGCGGTGGCGCTACTCATGCGTGAATATGTGCGCGAAGCCGGCGTGCGTAACTTGGACCGCGAAATAGGTTCTATCTGCCGCAAAGCCGCCAAACTGATTGTGGAAGGTAAGAAAAAAATCAACGTAACAAAAGAAAACTTACACGACTTTTTGGGTGTGCCGCGTTATGCTAATTTTGCCACGGAAGAAAACGGCGTCGGTATTGCCACGGGCCTGGCGTGGACGAGTGTGGGCGGCGAAACGCTGTCTATTGAAGCCACCAAACTGCCGGGTAAAGGCCAACTGATTTTAACAGGTATGCTTGGCAACGTGATGAAAGAATCCGTTCGTGCCGCGCTCACGTATGCGCGCAGCCGCGGTTATGGCGAAAAAGTGGATTTTGACAAGACGGACTTCCACGTACACTTCCCCGAAGGAGCCGTGCCGAAAGACGGTCCGTCGGCAGGTAGCGTGATTACGACCGCGTTGACCAGTTTGCTGACCGGGCTTCCCGTAAAAAAACATCTGGCCATGACGGGCGAAGTAACCATTACCGGGCGGGTGTTACCCGTGGGGGGCATTAAAGAGAAATTTTTAGCCGCCTACCGCGAGGGCGTCAAAACGATTCTGTACCCGCACACCAACGCCAAAGACGTGTCCGAAATCCCGGAGCGCGTACGCAAGGATTTGACGCTTATTCCCGTCAAACACATGGATGAGGTCTTGCCCTTGGCGCTGGAAGGGTGGAAAGAATTTTCCGCGAAACTTTCCAAAAAAGCGGGGGCGAAAACCGCCAAAAAAGTAGCCAAGAAACCGGCGAAAAAAGCGGTAAAGAAAACGGCTAAAAAAGCAGTTAAAAAACCCGTGAAAAAGAAAAGCGCTAAACGCAAATAAAATTCGTACTGGCAAACACCGCCCCTCTTGTAAGGGGCGGTGTTTTGTTGTTATTTTTAATTCGTTGAGTTAAACATTTACTTCCCACGCGTACCTAAAAAGTGCTAAAATATATAGGACTTTATGGGGGCTTTCCCCGCATTTTACAGGAGGTTGTATGCCAATTTGGATTTTTCGTATGGCTACGTTAGCCGCATTTCCATTACTTACATACACGTTTATCAAGCAAGATTGGATGACCGTTTTGGGTGGCCTTTTATGTGGGGCTATCGTCGTAGCGGGCGAAGTGTTATTTAAACGCTTGCGCCTCATTAAAATTATGATTGCCTGCACCGGGTTACTGATGGGGTATATGCTCTTTGTACTCATCAGTTACGGAGTGGTGCGCTTTGAACATCAGGAAGCCATCAACTGGTGGAACACGTATGCGTTCAAAGCCGAAATTGCTTTGCTCGTGTTCGGGGTGCTTGCCAGCATTTGGAAATCGCGCGATTTGGAAGGCCTTTCTTACAAAGGTCATCACTTGAAAATCGCCGATATTACGGCGCTTATGGACGGACGCATCATTGATTTATGCGAAATTAATTTCTTGTCCGGTGTTATCGTGCTACCGGTGTTTGTGTTAGACGAACTCAATAAAATGGCTTCCTCTAACGACCCGTTAGAACGTGCGCGCGGACGCCGCGGTTTAGATGTGGCAACGCGTCTACAAGAACTGAAAGAAATTACTGTGCGCGTCACGAATAAAAACGCTAAAGCACCGACGATGGAAGAACGTGTCGTCAAGTTGGCTAAGAGTTTAGATGCCGAAGTGGTAACGTTGGATTTTAACGTCAATAAAGCCGCGGTATTGCAAAACGTCATTGCACTCAATATTGCTGATTTGGCCACGGCTCTTAAACCGGTAGTGCTACCCGGGGAAAGTATGTCTCTGTTTGTGATGAAAGAAGGTAAAGAGAAAGACCAGGGTGTCGGATATTTGGATGATGGCACGATGGTGGTAGTGGAAGACGGCCGTCGCTCTATTGGCAAACGGGTGGAAGTAGCGGTGTATTCTATTTTGCAGACTTCGTCCTGCCGGATGATTTTTGCGAAAGTTAAATAAATTTTATGTCAGTTAAAACCGGTTTTTCGTCAGTCGTTATTGTAGCGGGGGGAAGCGGTAGCCGTATGGGTCGCCCCAAGCAAATGCTCCCGCTGGGCGGTAAACCGGTTTTAGTACATACCATTGAGGCGTTTCAAGCCGTTCCGAGTGTGCGTCAGATCGTGGTGGTAACGCCTGCAGAAAACCGGCCGGGAGTGGAAAAATATATTTCCGGCGTTACGTTTGCCGACCCGGGAGATACGCGGTTGAATTCCGTTAAGAACGGTTTTGCTTGCGTTGACGTTGCCGCACAAACCGTGGCAGTGCACGACGGAGCCCGCCCATTAGTAAACCCGCAACACATTGCCGCGTGTTTAAAAGCCGCCCAGGAGTATGGGGCGGCGGTGTTAGCCGTTCCGGTTAAAGATACGGTGAAAGTATGCGAAGGCGATTTTGTGGCCCAGACACTAGACCGCAACCGTTTATGGGCCGCCCAAACACCGCAGGCCTATCGGCGGGAAGTGTTGGCAAACGCACTGGAAAAATTTGGGAATGAAGAAGATGCGACGGATGAGTCGCAACTAGTAGAAAAAACAGGTGTGAAAGTGCGGCTAGTGATGTCAGACTACAAAAATAATAAGATCACCACGCCGGAAGATTTAATTTTTGCGGAGGCATTAGTGGAACAAAACGTAACGTATCGCACGGGTATGGGTTTTGATTTACACCGGTTAGAGCCGGGGCGGGATTTGTTTATCGGTGGAGCGAAAATTCCGCACAGTAAAGGTTTTTTGGGGCACAGCGACGGCGATGTAGTTTTGCACGCCATTTGTGATGCGGTGCTCGGGGCTCTGTGTGAGGGAGAAATCGGTATTTTATTCCCGCCGACCGACCCAACTATTAAAGGCATTTGCAGTGTGGATATCGTCAAAAAAGTGTTGGAAATTGTCCGTGCCCGGCACGCTGAGATTGAGCACATTGATGCCACCATTATCACGCAGGAGCCGAAAATTAAACCGCATTATGATACCATCCGCCAGAGTTTGGCGCGCGTGTTTGAAATTCCTTTGGAAAATGTTAGTTTTAAATCCAAAAGCCACGAGCATGTAGGCGAAATCGGCCGCGGAGAAGCGGCCATGTGCCACGCCGTGGCTACGGTAAAAATTAGAGGAGAAAAATAAATATGAAAATTCGTTTAGGGGTCATTTGTTTGTTAGGAGTTTTGTTGTGTGCGTGCGGTGCAAGCACTTCATTTAGTTCGCGCAAAAAAGTCACGCAAGGGATTGATTATTCGCATTACGGTAAAGATGCTACCTATGAGTTTTCTTCTCTATTGCCGCAAGACGGCAATGCGTTTGCCGACCAATTAGTGCCGAGCGAAGCCACGGAAAATGACGAGGAAAGACCGCTTGGGGAAGATGAAGATTTTGTGTCTGAAAATTTAACCAGTTCGTATCAAAACTACGGTGATGTCGTGGTAACGGTGGCTTCGCGCAAATTTGAACTCGGTGCCTCGGCTACGCGCAAAGATATGACGCTGCTGATGCAAGCCATGGAATCCAGTTATAACAAGTCGCTACGTATTTTTCAACCGATCGGGTTTACGTATACCATGAGTAGCGTAGGGGCTGTCAATCCGCTTTCAGTCGTACAAGTACAATGTCGGATGAGCGAACGCTCCGCCAATTCCGTCGGACAAAAAGCCTGCAAGATGTTTTTTGACCAAATTCGCGAAAAATACGTAGAAGCCAAAAAAACTGCCGCGCAACCGGCCAAAGGGATTAACCAATGATTCGCTTGTACAATACCGCCTCACACAGCAAAGAAGAGTTCGCGCCACAAAATCCTAAAAACGTGACGATGTATTGCTGTGGCCCGACCGTATATAATTTTGCCCATATCGGTAATTTGCGCACGTATATCTTTGAAGATTTACTTTCGCGCACCCTTCGTTTATCTTATCCGCTAACGCACGTCATGAACGTGACGGACGTGGGACATTTAGTATCCGATGCCGATGACGGCGAGGATAAAATGGAACTCGGTGCCGCGCGGGAAGGTAAAAGCGCCTGGGATATTGCCAAGTTTTACGAAGCCAAATTTTGGCAAGATTACGATGCTTTACACTGTACACGTCCCACCATTGTCAGCCGCGCCACCGAACATATCGCTCCGATGATTGCGCTTGTAAAGACGTTGGAAGACAAAGGATATACGTACCGTACTTCTGACGGGATTTATTACGACACGTCTAAATTCCCCCGCTACGATGCCCTCGTAGGCCACGCGCGTATTTCCGGCTTGCAAGGCGGTGCACGCGTAGAAATGAGTGACGAAAAACGTAATCCGACCGATTTTGCCTTGTGGAAATTTTCACCCAAAGATAAAAAACGCCAAATGGAGTGGGATAGCCCGTGGGGCGTTGGTTTCCCGGGGTGGCACATTGAGTGTTCCGCCATGGCCATGAAGTATTTAGGCAATACGCTGGATATCCATTGCGGCGGTATTGACCACGTGACTATTCATCACACCAACGAAATTGCTCAAAGCGAAGCCGCTACCGGGCAAAAATACGTGAACTATTGGGTACACGGAGAATTTTTGATTTTGCGTTCCGGCAAGATGTCTAAATCCGGCGGTACGTTTGTAACCGTGGATGTATTAAAAGAAAAAGGATATGAGCCGCTTGCTTACCGTTACTTGTGTTTAGGGGCGCACTACCGCACACAGTTGGAATTTTCGTATGAGAGTATGGACAGCGCCACTAAGAGTTTGAAAAACTTGCGCGCGTTGGTCGGGCAAGTCGGGCAAGCGTGTGCGCGCACGCCCAGCGAAACGGAAAAAAGCCGCGCGTGGAAGGAAAAATTTGTTGCCGCCATGGAAGATGATTTAAATGCGCCCAAAGCGCTCGCACTGACGTGGGAAGCCGTGCGCGCGGGCGAATTATCGGCGGCGGAAAAATGGGATTTTTTGCAAACCGCAGAGTCCATTTTATCGCTGGATTTACTGAAAGAAGAACAACCGGCACAAACTGCTTTGCCGGCGGAAGTGCAAGCGTTAGTGGACGCACGTGCTGCGGCGCGCAAAGCCAAAGATTGGAAAAAATCCGACGAACTACGCGACGCTATTGCGCAAGCCGGGTATCTGGTAAAAGATACCCCTAAAGGCCAGGAAGTAGAGAAAAAATAACATGAAGTTTACCGTTCCGGTGGAGTTTTTACATCGTATTCCCAAGTCGGATTTGCATGTACACTTGGACGGTTCGCTCAGGTTGTCCACGCTGATTGATCTGGCCCGTAAGCAACATGTCAAATTGCCTGCCTATACCGAGAGCGGTCTGCGTAAAACGGTGTTTAAAAATGCATATACGTCGCTGGTAGATTATCTGAAAGGATTTGATTATACCGTTGCCGTCATGCAAGACGCCCCCAGCATTGAACGCGTTGCCTATGAACTCGGGCAAGACGCTATTGCCGAAGGGGTGCGGTACATGGAGGTGCGTTTTGCACCCCAACTACACGCTAGCGAAAACTTATCGGCCGCCGAAGCCGTCCGGGCCGTCGTGCGCGGACTCATGCGCGCCAAACACGAACACGATTCTTCCGCCGCGGTAAAAAGAGGGGAAGATTTACCTTTTTACTTTGGGCTCATCGCCTGTGCGATGCGCAATTTCACCAAATCTATGTCGCCATATTACGCGCAGTTGATGGCGGCGTTGGGCGAATCGTCCAAACGGGAAATTGTGCAAACGGCCTCGTTGGAACTGGCCAAATTGATTGTCAAATTGGTGCGTACGGAACAACTGCCGATTGTAGGTTTTGACTTGGCGGGGGAAGAAGTAGGCTATCCGGCTGCCGACCACGTGGCGGCGTATCAATATGTGCACCAACACTTTATTTATAAAACGGTTCACTCCGGCGAGGCCGACGGGCCGGAATCTATTTTTCAGGCCATTACGGAGTGCCACGCCAACCGTATCGGACATGGAACTTCTTTATTTTCTTGCGAAATGATTAAAGACCGTACCGTAACCGATAAAAATAAATATGTAGATGATTTAGCCAATTATTTAGCCAGCGCGCGTATTGGTATGGAAGTGTGTTTAACGAGTAATTTGCAAACAATGCCGGAACTCAAAAGTATTAAAAATCACCCGGTGTGCGAAATGATTAAACGCCGCCTACCTGTTACCATCAACACTGATAACCGCCTCGTTTCCAATACGACCGTTACGCAAGAATTGCAGCGGCTTGTGAAATACATTGCGCTTACCCCCAAAGAGTTCAAAAATGTAATCATTGCCGGATTTAAGAGTGGGTTTTTCCCCGGGGCGTACGTAGAGAAAAATAAATTTGTGCGTCGGGTTATCGACCGTTATGAAATGCTTGCCAAAAAATACGGTGTACCGCTGGAATAATACAATAGAAAACGCGGTCTTTTTATATACAAACGACGGAAGAGAACTTCCGTCGTTTGTGCAATATGGGGTTTATTTAAACCGAATATTCAGCGTCAAAGAAATGTAACTTTGTTCAGTTTCTTTTCCGTTCCAACGTCTATGATAATCCGCCAGATCGGTGTAATCGTACCAAAACGAGTTGTACCGTGCCTCAATTCCCCATGCCAAGTGGTCGCTTTGGTCAAACTCCAACCCTATCCCGGCGTACCAACCGAAAGAAGTGCCAAGTTCCGATTCGTTGTCAATCTCTTTTCCATCCCACATGTACCTAATTTCCCCTTCGGTAAATACAATTCCGGCTCCGAATGGAAAATACAACCGTATGGGCGAATCCGGATTGACGTTGAGCCGTCCGGCAGCCATCAAGTTCAGCATGTTCATTTCCATATCCGATTCAAAGGTATGCCAATGCCGCCAACCCGGCACATCCCGGTGAAAAATCTCACTTCCCTGGAAACCGGCTAGATTTAAGTCGGCTCCGAAACCCAAATGGGCGTCCGGGAACCAAAAATAGGAAAGGCCAACTTCCCCACCGATATTTCCCCATGACAGATTTTCCCGGTCCGCTTCTAATCCCGATTTTTGTAGGGCCGCACCTAACCCACCGTACAGACTAATCATAGACTGTCCACTTTCTATGCCTTGTGCCCGGCTCAGTGTGGGAAGCATACTCATACCGATAATACATAACGCCGTTAAAATCTTGTTCATATATCCTCCTTGCTGCTGAAAAATAGAGCGTAGAAACTTGGCTAATTCTTACATATATCAAAACACCGCTGAAAAATTATTTATTGCAGGGGTTGGGGGACTCATCACCGCGGCGGCCCTTTTGGGTGTTTTTTTAAGGAAGAAAAAAACGCTTGACATCGTTTTTTTTTTTTCTACAATTTGCGTATATTAAATTCCGGTGGAGGAATATATATGCAAAAGAAAAGTAGTTTGTCAGGCGTTTTAGACACAAAAGGATTTACACTCATAGAATTATTAGTAGTCGTTTTGATTATCGGCATTTTAGCCGCCGTTGCCTTGCCGCAATATCAAAAAGCAGTAGAAAAGTCACATTTGATAGAGGCTATTTCATTGGTTCGTTCCTTCGCTATGGCTGAGCAAACTTACTATTTGGCCAATGGTGCATATACTAAGCAGTTGGACGAATTGGATATTGAGTTTCCGGCCAATAGCAAATCTACTTCTACAAAATATAAGAGCAAATATTTTGCGATAGAAGCATATGCCCTTTCTGATGACCATGCACATGTGCAAGCCCAACCCGTCAAGGTATATAATTTCGGTCGTTGGTATATTACCTACTATTTGCGGCAGGATAAAATGACGTGCATAGCAGATCCGGATGATGCAAAGGCAAACAAATTTTGCAAATCAATAGCCACGGGCCCTTCTTATTCTTGCGGTTTGACTTGTTATCCTCTTTGAAACGAGTGCCCCACAAGTTCCGTTTTATTCCCTTTTTATTTGGTAAAATATACATATACTGAATGGAGGGAATATGATAGAACTTTTTGAAGACCCGCGGCAGGACAAACCGTCCAACGACCCCGCCCCGGCCAGCCTTGTAAAATTCAGACAAATTTCCCAAGACGCACTCAAAGGGGCGGGCGAGGCACGCATCAAAGCCCAAAAAGATAAGGGCAAGATGACCGCGCGCGAACGTATCTCTTACCTATTAGATAAAGACAGTTTTTTTGAAATCCAAAGTTTATTGGAGACGTCCTGTACCGACTTCGGTGTGAAAGATAAACACATCAAAGGCGACGGCGTTGTTACTGGGTTCGGGCGTATCAACGGGCGCGAAGTGGCGCTCTTTGCGCAAGATTTCACGCAACTGGGCGGCTCACTCGGTTTAGCGCATGCGCGCAAAATTGCCGATATTATGGATAAAGCCATTGAGGCCAAAATCCCGATAATCGGGCTCTTTGACTCGGGTGGTGCGCGTATCCAAGAAGGTGTGGACAGTTTGAACGGCTTTGGTGAAATTTTCTACCGCAACGTCAAAGCGTCCGGTGTTATTCCGCAAATTTCCGTAATCCTCGGCCCCTGTGCGGGCGGTGCGGCCTATTCGCCGGCTTTGTCCGATTTTATCTTTATGGTGGACGGTATCAGCCATATGTTTATCACAGGCCCCAGTGCGGTCAAAGCCGCCACCGGCGAAGAAGTAGATTTTGACTCGCTCGGCGGTAGTGCGCCGCATAGCGAAAAAAGCGGGGTGTGCCAATTTGTGGCCAAGTCCGAGCAAGATTGTTTCCGCCAGGTGCGTGAACTGCTCTCCTTCTTGCCGCAAAACTGCGAAGAACTCTCGCCCATGCAAACCACCAGTGACGTTACGGACCGTTCGGTCCCGGTGCTAGAGCGCATTTGCGAAATGGACCCCAAAAAGGCGTTTCGTATCCACCACGTGATTTGGCGCTTGGCCGATGATTTTGGATTTTTTGAAATCCATCAAAATTTTGCTAAGAATATCGTCACGGGGTTTATTCGCTTGGCGGGGCACGTCGTCGGTGTAGTGGCCAATAACCCGGCCCACTTGGGCGGTGCCTTGGATTGCGACGCCAGCGATAAAGCCGCCCGCTTTATCCGATTCTTAAATGCGTTTAATATTCCGCTACTTACGCTGGTAGATACGGGCGGCTATTTGCCCGGTGTGGCGCAAGAGCACGGCGGTATTATTCGCCATGGGGCCAAACTGTTGTACGCGTATTCCGAGGCCACCATTCCGAAAATTACCCTCGTCTTGCGCAAGGCCTACGGCGGCGCGTATATTGCCATGGGCTCTAAAATTTTGAAAGGCGATTTTAACTTCGCTTTCCCGAGTGCGGAAATTGCTGTCATGGGGCCGCGCGGTGCGGTGGAAATTTTGTATTCGCGCGCGCTGAAAGAAGAGAAAGATCCGGATAAACAAGAAGAACTAAAAATCAAAATGACGAAGGAATATTCGGATAAGTTTGCTTCACCATACCAGGCGGCCACAAACGGCTCTATTGACGAGATTATTGAGCCGGCCGAAGCACGCAGCAAAATTATCCGCGCGTTTGCGGTCTTGCGCACCAAGCGCGACCCGAAAAACCATCCGCGAAAAGGAAATATCCCGCTGTAAAATAAGGTTTTTTCCGTTATTTTACTCCGGGCCAATATGGTATAATAAATTTGTATAGTCGGGAACATTATTTTAAGGAGAAGAGAATTATGAAAAAAGTTTTTGTGTTACTCGC
>CACXER010000087.1 GCA_902766765.1 uncultured Elusimicrobium sp.
GCGTCGTTTACGATGGAACCGAGCCACTACGCCGAAGTGCCGGCTAACGTCGCCAAAGCGATTGTTGAAAAACGCTCTGCTGACAAAGCCGCCGTCGCCGCGTAAGCAAGATTATTTGCATAAAAGGGCCGCTTACACAAGCGGCCCTTTTTCTATCATCTCATGAGATATAAGTTTACTAGTTTCTGCGGGGTCTGTCCGTAATGATTTGTTTTTCCTGCAGATCGTAAACCACGTAACGCGCATCCAAGAGGATCCCTTTTTCTACCAGCGCGTAGCCCGTCCACCAGACTTGGTCAATATATAACTCAATATATTGGGCTTTGGGCAAATGTTTCATGATGGTGGAATAAGGGAATTTATTGGGTATCGGTTGGCTGAAAATAGTTTTGTTGTTTTTGTCTCTGAGGGTAATTTGAGAAATAAATTCATCCGGGCGTAAATCAACAATTTTTTCTCCGTTTAAGATAAGCGGATAAGAGGCCTTTTCTACGTCGCCGTGATACGCCGCTACCAAAGTTTTCAAGTATAAATTGCGGGTAGCAAACCCGGTATGGAAAGTGGGGTTGGGTTGTTTTACACAGGCCCCCGTTACGGTGCCCACCACTTCATTGGCTTCGTTGAGGACCGGACTGCCACATAATCCCGACCAGTCCTCCGAGTTGCCGGCCATAGGGAAACGCAGCGAAATCAGCGATTTTTCCAATAAAGGGCTGTCTGTAATAAGCATCAATTCTTCCATGCCAAAACCGATGAGGGACAACCGTTCATTTAGGACCGGTTCTTGTTTGGCAAGCGTCAACGGGGCAAGCAACTTTTCATCTTCCGGACGAAATTTCACTAGAGCAAGATCCGGCATAGTAGGTGCAGATATTTGTACCATTTCCGCCGGAATATCTACCACCTGCCCATTTTGCACGACGCGTGCAGTAAAGGACGACCCGAGAGATCCCCCGCCGGTAGGTATTGGAGTGGCATGTTGGGCAATGACTCCAAAAATTTCTTTTTTCCCTTGGTAGGTGGTTTGAAAGATAAAGCCGGAAAGCGAATGTACATCGGTCTGCCCTTGTGGATAGGCACGAAATATACTTTTGATACGGTCGGTCCGGGCCATTTCTTGTGATAGGCGTTCACGGGATTTAATCCCGGCCAGGTGGGCATCCGCGCGTACTTTTTTACGCAAAGAGGTTCTGCTTACGGCTCCTTTGGACGGAAAACCGGGTTTAGAACACCGCGCCGGAAATTTTTGCGCATAAGAAAACGACCCCATTGCCAGAAGCAAGAGGAGCACACCTATTTTTTTATTCATACCTTTATTGTAGCGAACCGTATTTTGCGTCGCAAGGGCCAAAAGACCTATCCGCAGAACAGGCCCTTTTATACGTTACAAGATAATTTCCAGGGGTAGCCCGGCCAAGGCAGGGTTTTCATCCCGCATTTTTTTGAGGTCGGCCACATCGGTCAGGTGAATTGCCAATACGATTTCTTTGTTTTTGGTTTTGAGTGCTTGGCGCACGGATGCAAGCGTTTGACCGGTAGCCAAAATATCATCAATGTAAATAAATTGCGAAAAGTTATCTAATAAATCGCTATCCACTTCCATATTGTACGATGTATATTCGTTAGTAATATGAAACGTATAGGGGTGGTTAGGGATTTTGCCTTGTTTGCGAATCAAAATCAAGGGCAAGTGTAGTGCATGGGCTACTGGGGTAGCAAACAGAAACCCGCGCGCTTCGGGAGCGATAATTGCGGTTTTTGTTAAATCTGCACTGGAATTTTTAATTGCGGTGCAAAACGCATCAATAACGGCGGTAAATTGTGCCGGGTTTTGTAAAAGCGGGTTGATATCAATGAAATTGATTCCCGGTTTTGGATAATCTTTTATGATACTCAGTTGGAAATTCAGCATATTAAAATCCTTCGGCGCGGCGTGCGGCGGCTTTTTGTGCCCGTTCCAGGGTGGCGCGGACGTTATCTACAGTCTGTTTGGCTTGGCTTTTGGTTTGAATATGAGTGCGGGAAGATTTTTTCGTTTGTTGCTGGTACGGCGCAATCATCAGTTTTAGTAAAATGCCGATAAGCAGCATGGTAACTAAAAAACCGATGAGTGAAAATCCTTTTTTCATATTTCCTCCCGCATTAGTATAGCAAATTTATTTCCCTATTTACACGCGAGATAATTTATAGTACAATATATCCATCAGGATTTTAGTGCAGCCCTGTTTGATGCGCAAGGGTGAAACCGCTAAAAACAAGGTGCACAAAAGCCCGCTAATTTGATATAATAGAATGGTATTGAATTAGCAGTAAGGCAAAAAATTCCTAACCGGCCCGTCGGAGAACAGCGGACCGGAAAGGGGTTTTCTGCCGATAAATTGTTTGTAAAAAACTTTGTAAAAGATAGTAAGGAAAAACTAAAAATGGCAGAAAAAACAGCAAAAAAAGCCAATACTATTGGCCAAGAAAGAATCCGCATTAAATTGCGTTCTTATGACC
>CACXER010000088.1 GCA_902766765.1 uncultured Elusimicrobium sp.
TGCATAATTTCACGCAAGGCCTGTTCAACCTGGTCAATGTCGGCCAGTTCATTGGCTAACTCTTGTCCGGTCAAACTTTCTTGGAGTTTCTGGCGTCTATCAGCCAGATCATTCAAATAATCCGCCGTTTCTGCTTCCAACTGCTTTTGGTTTAATGCCTCTATGGCATTGTATAAGGCCGGTTGTTTACACCATGCATTCAGTGCGTTTTGCTTTTCGTAAACGCTCTGATCATTGGCAACAATAGCATCTAACTGCGTTTTTGCTTTATCAATTTCACTTAAAATGTTTTGAATCGACGAGGTGTAGATACCCTCCGTATCGTCCTCCATCATGGCCTCGTAGTCTTGGCGCATTTCTTCCAATTCTAAGATCTGCGCGGCAACACGTTGGACAAACGCCTGGCGTTGGAAATCGTCTTCCGCGGTGGCTAGTCCAGTCAGGCCCGACCATTGGGCAAAGCGGGCGTCTTTTTGGGCCAGCGTTAATTGCGGATCCGTAACAAAGGAACGGAAATCCTGTTCCGCTTGATCCAGAGCGGCTAAAAGCGCATCCAAGGATTGGATTTGAGCCGGGTCAGTAGCCAACGAACGGGCCTTTTTGTAATCGGCACGTTTACCGGCCAACATTTTATTGGTCTGTGTTACTTTGATGTTCCAATCCCGCAGGGTGGTTAAATAATCCATATTCGTCCGGATGGATTCCACCTGGATATTGGCACGATCTTCATCAGTTAGCAAGTCCGACCATAACAAATCCGGAATGGGGTTCTGCGACGGAACCGGCCACATAAAACTATACGTCGTAAACAAACGTTCATTTAACCGGCTGCGCCCGCTATATAAGCGGCTAAACAAGTTGGACGCATCATCTCCGCTCTCTTCGTAACCCAATTGGTCTTGTCTTTCACTTAAAGCCGGGTCGTATTCTTGTTGGGCTTTTTTGTATTGTTTATTGCTGCGATAGTCCGTTTGTTTTTCCATGAGGTTATACAACCACCGGTCGGTTGTTAAATCTAACGCAGAGAACATCACAAAGTTGCTTCTCACTTGTGAGACGAACCAATTGTTATGGAACGCCTGGAAGGGCGTAAGTCCGGAATATTGGCTATAGTCGCGCAAGAATTTGTACATCTGCTTGATTTCTTGGGCAGGGTCTTTGCTGATAAATTCCACAGCCGGCCCCTCCGTTCCGATGAGCGTGGTGGACGTGGGAGATTCTATCATGTTTTGCACGATGCGGGTAACACCCGGGGTCTTTTCCGGGTCAAATTTTGCCGGGATTTTGCCACCGGGGAAATTGACACGCGGCACCGCGTAGAAGAATTCCGGAGCGGTGCCTTCATACATTTTGAAAACCGCTTGGAAACGTTGGAACTCGGTTAATGGATTTTCAAACGCTTGGAACTCCGGCAGGGGTTTACCTTCCAGAATCATCTCGTCAATCATCCGATAGTATTCATCTTGTTTCCCGGCCGGGATTTTGCCGCCGGCTAAACGGGTAGCGGCTTTTTCGTATGCGGCTTGCCACGCTTCCCAATTGGTCCGGAACGTGTTGAGCACTTGTTCCACTTCAGCGGCAGAGGCGCCGGGTTTGATTTCCAACAAACGTAAAAATTCTTGTCGGTTTTTGAGCAAGTTTTCCGGGGCGTCTTTCATAGCGGCCCAAACTTGTTCAAACGTGACAGATTCCCCTTTGCTGGTAAAGAAAGCGATACTGCCGTCCATACCTTGGATACCTTTCCCTACCATAGCCAACGTGGCGGCTTCGTTGGCAAGTTCAAAATCCGCCAGAGGGTTAAAGGGCAACGTAAGTAAGGTCCGGCCCCCTATTTTAATGGGCAGGGCGGATTTCATGCGAGAGGTAAATTCGCCACCTTCGCGGATAAACGCGTTCCAAAATCTGGCGTTATCCACAATGTGACGCCACGAACCCGGGTTGGCGTATTCCAATCGGTATTTAGCGGCATCAATATAAATTTCGCGCAAATCATAACCCAGACGATGTTGCGATACGTTCCACCCGACGTTATTGCGAGGCGCTTGGCCTTTCATTTTGTTACGCATACGTCTGGCCCACCGGTCGGCTTCCCGTTGCGTACTGCGCGCACGCGGCCCAGCATATTTGTATCCGGCACGGGTTATATCTGCCGTGTAAGTCCCCATTCCGCTACGTACTTGGGCGGCTTGTTCGCGCAAGGCCGTGGCTTGTTGTTCTAAATCGTTGGCCTGTTGTCTAAGGCGGTCGCCCGTTTTGCCGGAGCGTTTACCGGCTTGGCGACGCAATCTCTTGGCCCGTCTAGAAAGTTTATCAGCGCTCTTTTCTAACGCTTGGGCCGCTTTTTGCGTTTGGGCTCCCATCCGTTGTAATTCTTGTTCGAGTTGGGCGGCTTTTTCTTCCAACCGGGCTATTTTGGCCGGGTCGGTAGTTTTGGCTATTTTTTCTTCCGTTTTAACCAATTTATCTACCACGTTATTCGCGGCGCTGCGCGTAGCGCCCTCGACGATCGTTTCCGTGCGGGTGGTGCTGGTAACGACAGCCCCGATCGTTTGACCGCGGCTAGACAAACTGACGGCATATTGGCGGCCTTGGCGCAGTTTGCTGGAGAAACGGCCGATTTGTGCTTTTCGGATTTCTTTGACAGATCTACCGGCCAGGCGCATGGAGCGGGCCACCGTGCGGGAGGCCCGGTAAGCGGCGGGCAACATGACGGCCATTCCGCGAACCATGTGCAAAAAGCGGATACCTAAACTGAATATTTCAGCGCCGGTCACCCACAGAACGGCTTCCAGACCAATGGATAGCACATGTTTGGCAACTTCTTTAAATGCCTGAGCATAATTTACGATATTATGCTTATATACGGCGACAATTTTTCCTTCGGAATCAAGAACGAATACGGGCTTTACAAAAGGGTAATCTGCCTCATATTTGAATTCGGTTCCTTTTTCACTGGGAGAAACGCCGAACTCCATATTTCTCTCCGAAAAATTATACGAGAATATGTACGGAGCTACGATTTCGCCTTTTTGATCGGGTATCTCCTTCAACATGACCATGGTTGTTTTATCTGCTGTGTAACGGGTTCTTGTTGCGTTCCATACCCGTTTGGGGGCGGGGATTGGAAGCAGATTGTGTATATCAGCCGCTAGTTGGTCTTGCAAAATAACCATCTGTTTGGAATCCAGTCCATATTCGTGAAAAGCATGTCCTAAGCGTGCGATAGCTGCCAAGTGTGCTTTATAAGCGGCTTCGTAGCAATTACTTTTTTTACATTCATTAGGGTGCAATTCTCGGTAGCCATTGGCAAAATTTCCCATATCTACCAATTTCATATCCGCGTCGCTATAATTGTCTGAATAATTGACAAGAGGGTTTAAATCCTTGTAAAAATCGGCTGCATATTTAACAAGCTGCTCACGGGATTTTTGGTCAAAAACCAAAGCACTATCGGTGGTGGAGTTGCTTTGACTGCCTTCTTCCGTCCATTCATTGGCTTTGTTGAGTAAGCCCGCCGCGCCGATAGCGGCGATGCGGGTAGCCGTTCCGTAAGAAGGGCCGGCCAAAGCGACCAGTTTCTCTTTGGTGTTGTTGATGGCAGCCGTATCGTTGGGCGGTAAATTTTTAAGGGTACTGATCACCGTATTAAAAGCTGTTTGTATCAAATCACTGTGTTCTACTAATAAATCGCTGGGGGAGTCAGCCGTTGATTTTTCGTCTAACTCTACCACTACGGTTCCTAACGCGCTCGGTTCACCGATGATGGTGGAAAAACTCAGCATGGTCTCAATTTGTATGTTTAAAGCCGCATACAAAGCGCTGCCTGGTTTGGCCCCTTTGTTGTTCTTTATTGCATAAAATTCACTTTTAAATTTATCCAGTATTTTATGGAAGAAGTGATACGCATCATCTTCTTCACTCACCTTGTGTTCCGTTTCTGTGGAACCGGCGTTTTCATATCCCCACGGTAATTGGAACGAGAATTGCGCCCATTCATCTCGGTTGATAGTTCGTTCCCCTTTGGCTTGAAACTCTTCTAACGAGAGCATGGGAGGAATGATGGGGCCGATATCCCTGGGAGCGTCCATCCTTTTCGGTTTCTTTTGATGTTCTTCTTTTATTTTTTGTACTTGCTTTTTGTAATTTTCTACGTAGGCATTATAGGCAAGTACACTGGGGCGTATTTTGTAAACAGGAACGTCCGTCTCTACGCGTTTCCAAGTAAGTGGGTCTTGAAGTCCTAATTTTTTGTAAAGTTGGTGTACCTTGTATAACAGCACGCGATACGAACCCACCAGCATAATGGTGGAGGGATCCGGCGAAGAGGTAACATCCGGCAAGCGATAATACTTGTACTGCATACGCGCGGATAGACGCGGTAAATAATCCGTCCAGAAATCGGTATCTTCTTCTGATAACGCTGATTGACTAAGTTGCTCATCTATTGTGTGGATTAGCATTTCGGCCGCGCAAGCAACATCCAAACTACTTTCCGACATCATTTCCGGAAACGGGTCTATGCCTTCTACTAAATCATCAATAAAAAGCGTGGCGTTTAAGTAGCTGGATAAATCCTCAATAGTAAGCCCGGCATTTTTTAACGCCTTTTGTAATTTGGGGAAGTTATCCACAGAGGTCTTTGCGGCCTTTAAGTTATATAAATCCTCACTGGAAATCTTAGCTTCATCTAAAACCGCCTCTATGTTGGAAAAATCTGTGGGGAACGAAAAACGAGAACAACGGATGAAATCCAGCTTTTGTTGCGTCATGAGTTGCCCCGAGGCGGAGGGGGCTACATACGTGGCGTCATTGACAATAGTGGGACGCACATACATAGACTCTTTCCTCATTTGTCTTCTTCTTTCTTCCGCCTGTGCGATGGCTTCTGCCCGGGCTTGAAACTTTTTTAAATGTGGATAGTATTCATCAGATAATTTATGCAAGGCCATTACCACGTCATACAACGCGGAATAGTCGGCCATGTTGTTTACTTCTATCGTATCGTAGAGGTCTGCTAATTCTTCCCGGTATTCGTTGTACATTTGGTCCAA
>CACXER010000089.1 GCA_902766765.1 uncultured Elusimicrobium sp.
AACACATTGCGCTTGGTAGTGGGGTCAGTTTGACGCGGCGTTACAAATGTATCTTCTTCAATACCGCGCAGTAAAATTTCCTTTTGCCAACTTGTATCCAGTTCATCGGGGCGGGCCAGCATGACGTCCCCTTTGAGCGGGATAATTCCCAAATTGACAAACTCATTATATTTCACTTGCAGTTGTAAAAAGCGTTCCAACTTTTTTTGGCGGTCCCACGGGTAGTTCGTCTGCGCGGTAATGGCAATGGTATCTACGACGCGCTGGTCGGCTTCCAAAGCGCGGCTGAAACTATCGGCCGTTTCGTTGGCGGCAGCCACAATGTTGGATTTTACATCACGCTCCAGCATCTCGCCGATATAATGCCAATAAAAGGCCACTCCGGCAGCCAACCCGACGACCACCGCGACCAACAACACCACCAACCCTACCAGTGAAATACGTTTCATAATTCTCTAGGCCCTACCCGGCGTAGAAGACGCTTGCGCCTCTTGCGCGCGGAAAAATCCCAACGTTTGCTGGGAATAAGCAAAAAACGGATAAAATGGGTTTTCCGGTTGGCGCGCGTCTGTTTCTTTTAATTCAACATGAAACAGTTTTTCTTTGGACACCGCAAACAACCGCACATACCCATCGCCCGACGGCGCCGGAAGCGGCGACCCAGCCGGCAAGGTTTCCATTTGCGCGGTTAATTTGCTGGCATGCGCCAACATGTGCGCCGCGGCATTTTGCAAGGCCTCGTGCCCATGCCCGCCGATAACTCCGCCCAATCCGCTTTTGCTGTTATTTTCAAAATACAAACTGCTATCCCCCAGCGAATTAGTCGCTAAGAAAACGTGTTTAATTTGGTCGCCGTCTGCCAACGCCATTTCTACGCCGGCCACAGCAATCTTATCCGCACCAAGTTCAATGACTCCTTGGCGGTTTTCCAAATTCTTTACATCTAGCCAAAAATTACGCATATTGATATATGCTTGTTTCATACGACTCCCCCCGCATACATAATACCATTTTACCCGTTTTTTGGATAGACGATTTCCCTTGATTTGCGGTATAATAGAAAAAAGTAATTTTGGGGGATTTTATGACACAAAAAGGACGTGCAGTTATTTTGATGATGGACTCTTTCGGCATCGGCGGGGCAGAAGACGCCGCCAAATTTAACGATGAGGGAGCCGACACCTTGGGCCACATTGCCGCCGCCCGCGGCCGTTTGAACGTGCCCAATTTGGCGGCGCTGGGTTTATTAAAAGCCGCCCAGGCCTCTACCGGTAGTCCGGTGCAAGCCGGGCCGCAAACGGCGGCGCAGATTACGCTACCCGCCAAATACGGATTCATGCGGGAAATCAGCCGCGGCAAAGACACTTCGTCAGGGCATTGGGAAATGGCAGGATGTCCGGTAGATTTTGACTGGGGCTACTTTAAGCCCGATTACCCCTCTTTTCCACCGGAACTGGTAGAAAAAATCTGTGCAGCCGCGGGTCTTCCCGGTATATTAGGGAACAAAGCCGCGTCCGGCACCGCCATTATTGACGAACTGGGCGAGGAACATATTAAAACCGGAAAACCAATTTGCTATACGTCGGCAGACAGCGTGTTTCAAATCGCCGCCCACGAAAAACATTTCGGACTCGATAGGTTGTATAAAGTGTGCGAAATTGCTTTCAACTATGTCAAACCCTACAACATTGCGCGCGTGATTGCCCGACCGTTTGAGGGCGAAAAAGTAGGCGAATTTAAGCGCACCAAAAATCGTCACGATTATTCCGTTACTCCACCGCACGCCACCGTATTGGACGCTATCAAAAACGCAGGCGGGCAGGTTATTTCCGTCGGCAAAATCAACGACATCTTTGCCAAACAAGGCATTACCAAAGCCGTTAAAGCATCGGGCTTAGAGGAACTGTGGAACGTCACTTTGCACGAAGCCAAAAACGCGCCGGACTTTAGTTTGGTGTTTACGAACTTTGTGGATTTTGATATGACGTGGGGCCACCGTCGCGACGTAGAGGGCTACGCACAAGGATTAGAATATTTTGATCAACGCTTACCCGAACTGGCCGCGCAACTGCAAGAAAATGATATTGTGTTTATCACAGCCGACCACGGTTGCGACCCGACGTATAAAGGCACCGATCACACGCGCGAACACGTACCGGTGATTATGTTCGGCAAAAACGTAAAACCGGAATTTATCGGCGGACGCGACACATACGCCGACCTGGGCCAAACGCTCGCAAATTATTTCAAACTACCGCCGCTACACGTAGGGAAAAGTTTTTTGGAGTAACAAAAAACACCCCGGGAGCAACCCCGGGGTGTTTACAAAATAAACCAACCTATGGCATCGGGTAGTTTCGGACGTTAGCTTGATCTACTGTCATTGCTCCGGCCTTCATAAGTTTTTGACAAAATTCACCTTCTGTCCCCTTATAATAGTGATGCCACTCCTGACACGTCCACTCCCCTGTTTGGAAATCAATATAAATTCCGCATCCTTTGTATTTCCCCTTGAGAAAATAACTTGCGGTTCCTCCGCCATGAATACGAACTTCAATCAAATCGTTGTGAATCGCATTCGTATAATTGCCGTGCAAGACCGACCCGTCCGTAAAATTATCAAACCCTAATGAAAGTTCATCAAACGTGGTCGGATGAGTACCGTTGGC
>CACXER010000090.1 GCA_902766765.1 uncultured Elusimicrobium sp.
AAGGCCTCGGTATTGATAATACCGCAGCGGATGAGCATAATCTCCAACATGTGCGTAAGAATATCGTAGAAGTTCTCGCGCACGGAAGGTTCGCATACCGTCAAGGCCGGGCCTAAAATAACCGCCCCGCGCAATTTTTTATTGTCGCACAAGTTGGCAATTTTGAAGGCGGATGAAATGATGTTTTCCGTAGAGTACGAGGAACGCACGGCAATATCAAAACCACCGCTAATTCCTAATTCTTTAGCGCGTTGTTCCAGTGCGTAAACCATCCAGTTCATGGCATTGGAACTGTTGCTCGGATAGAAAAATCCCAATCGGCCCCATTCCCCGTTTCCTACCGTGCTGATAGAGGTAATGGAAGACGGGTCTTTAGATAAGAGTTCGCTGTTCGGGTCTTCGCCGGAGGTAGCCAACAGTTTTTCAAACATATCGGCTTGTGAACGTTCACTTTCATCTAAGTGCGGGAAAACCAAGTTCTCCAATACTTTGAGCCGGCGGATGCTGCGCATGATGGTACTAAGTGTCATGTGAGCACCTCCAAAGAATTGGGATACTTGCGCGTCACTCAAGTCCACTCCGTTCCCCAAGAGCATGGTTTTGACAATCTTGAAGTGTGCAGAACCCGAAGCGGCTTTAAGTTCGGAAATCCACCCCGAATCTAAGTGGAACTGAATTAAATTTTCCAATTTTTCCAAACTTTCCGGCGGATATTTGGACGTAATCACAATCTGCTTTTGTTCTTTTAAGAATTTATTGAGCAGTTTGGAAATATGTGCACGGTTTTGTTCGTTGATGGCAAGTAAGTGAATATCGTCAATGAGCAGTACTTTGACGCTATCCATAAATTTTTCAAATTTCTCCATGTTGCCTTCCATCACGTAGCGTTGAATACCGCGCGACAGACGCACCCCGTTTGTCATGAAGATATTTTCTTGCCCGTATTTTTTAGAAAACCCATACGCCAGTGCATTTAAGAAGTGCGTTTTACCGGTACCGGTAGTTCCGTGGAAAACAAGCGGGTTGTACATGCGTCCCGGGTTTTCTATCACGGAAATAGCCGTTGCATGGGCAAAACGGTTGACCGAAAGCACAAAGTTTTCCAACGTATAAGTCGGCAAGAGAGGAACCTCTAACGGCCAATTGTGTTTTTTGAGTTCCGAAAGTGGCAACTCAATGGAATAGTCAATGGTTTTTGTTTTATCTATATTAGCCGCTACGGCTTGAGTCATGGTTGTTTCCGGCATGGGTTGCATAGCGGGTTGCGGAACAACCGGATCCGCTGCCGGAGGATTAGCGGCCTGTGCGGGGGGGATAACCGGTTGCACGGGCTGCTGCACGACGGGCGGTACCACGGGTTGCACCACAGGTTGCACCACGGGTTGCACTACAGGTTGCGCCACGGGTTGTACTGCAGGTTGCACCACAGGTTGCACCACGGGCTGCACCACAGGTTGGTTCACAGGAGCAACCGGGGCTTGCGCCGGAGGAGGCACAGGAGTCGGTTGCGGAGTGGGGCGTAAACGTAAAATCGTTTTAGCCGGCGGCTGCGGGGCCGGGGGCTGCGGAGCCGGCGGTTGCGGAGCCGGGATCTGCGGTTTAGGCCGTAAACGCAACGTGGTTTTTTGGGTAGGCGGTTGCGGAGCCGGCGGTTGTTGTTTGGGTTTTAAACGCAGATGCAACATCCCTTGAGCCGGGTGAACTTGTTGATCTTCCTCTTGCGGCTCTGCGGCTTCTTCCTGCGAGGTCGGTAAAGATTGCGGCATCGGCATAGGATCTTCCGTACGGAACGATTTTTCGTATTGCGTACGCAAGGTTTCCATGCTGATAGTGGATTCTAGGTTAAATGTCTTTTCCAACACTTCCGGTTCTTGTTCCCGTACAGCAATATCCGGTAACTCATCCCCTTTGTGGTGCGAGGAATGTTCCCGAATAGGAGTGGGGGGAACGGTATTTCCCAAAGCCACTTCATCGGGGATTTGGCTGTTGGAATGTGTCTGTTCCTCCGCTTCCGAGCCGGTTTGTACGGAGTGAACCGACAGATTTACACCTTGGGTGTTCTCCAAGGATTCTTGAGAAGCATTATGCTCCTCCGGATTTAAATCGTTAACGTCCATAATACTTGTTGCATCCTTAATTTTTTGATCAAAAATATTAAAAGATTCATCTGCTTGGACCACTTCTTGAGCCAGTTGGTCAATTTTTTGTTCTCGTTGGTTTTGCGCGTTTTGGGCTTCCGGGGTATTTTGGAAATCCATAAACATATCGTATTTTGTTTGAGCCGAGAAAATATCTTCTAACGGCATTTTGCCCAGTAAAGTGTTTTCCATGTCCTTGATGAGCATATCTTTATCACTGAGGGTGATGGCAGGTTGATTCTCATGGGACTGGGCAGCACCTTTAGCAGACTCTTGGCCCTTTGCGGCAGGTTGGTTGTTGCTGGATTCTGCGAACACTTCATCGGCTGATAACGGGGTGGCCGTATCGGCGGCGGAGGTGTCTTTCAAGAAACTATCGTCCGGATTTACCTCCACTTGCGGCTCAGCTTGGTCTTGCGCGGTCGCCGTATTGAAAAGCGGGTTGCCTAGTACGCCCCCGGGAACGAATTCATTGACTTTATTGGCCTGTTCGGTGCCTTCCCGTACCGCGGTGCGGATTTTGTCTAAGGTGTCTTCATCTAAATTGGACGGCAACGCGAAAGCGTAGGTAAAGGGAGGTTGCGCAGGCTTGGGGGCTTGCACATAACCGGCCAGTTTTTTGGCAATTAAGCGAGCATCATTTTCCGTCCCGTCAATAACCAACGTAAACAGGCGGTTGTCTGCCGATGAATTAGAATGTGAAATGATGTCCCAATTATTTATCATTTTTCCTCTATAATTTTAATGCCGCTACTCGCGCCGATGCGAGTGGCTCCGGCGGCTGTCATGGCGTCGTAATCCGCACGAGTGCGAATACCACCCGAGGCTTTTACTTGCATTCGGGGCGCAATAGATTTGCGTAATAAAGCCACGTCGCTAGGAGTGGCCCCTGTTCCCACAAACCCGGTAGAGGTTTTAACAAAATCGGCCTGGGCCTGGGTGGCCAATTGACAGGCTCTGATTTTTTCTTCTTCCGTAAGTTGCGATGTTTCCAAAATTACTTTTAACACTTTGCCCGCGCATGCTTGACGTACGGCCTGTATATCGCGAAGTACAATATCGTCTTCTCCGCCACGCAACGCTCCGACATTGATGACCATATCAATTTCGTCTGCGCCGTCCGTAACTGCCTGGGTTGTTTCGTAGGCTTTTACGGCCGTTGAATTGGCCCCCAACGGGAATCCAATAACCGTGCACACTTTGACGTCGCTACCTTGCAGTTGTTTTTTGGCGAAGGATACCCAAAACGGATTGACGCACACACTACAGAAACCATATTGTTTGGCTTCTTCACACAAGTGTGCTATATCCTGCCGGGTAGCGGCGGATTTTAGGAGCGTATGGTCAATGTGTTGGGCGATGTTTGTCATAATTAGTTAAAGTTGATGATGCGGGCAAATTTTTCCGCAATGAGCGATTGTCCGCCTACTAAAGCACCGTCTACATCCGGCTTAGCCATAATTTCGTCCACGTTAGTATCTTTTACACTGCCGCCGTACAAAATGCGGGTGGCTTGGGCGAATTTATCGCTATAGGCCTTGGCCAGATAAGCGCGGATAGCGGCGTGCACTTCCTGCGCTTGTTCGGGAGTAGCCGTTTTGCCGGTGCCGATAGCCCATACCGGTTCGTAAGCGATGATGATGCCCTTTAATTGTTCTTCGGTAAAATTGGCCAAACCGTTTTTTAATTGAGATTCAATCACGTTCATGGTTTGGTTGGCTTCGCGTTCTTGCAATGTTTCGCCTACGCAGAAAATTACTTTTAAGCCATGGCGCATAGCAGCGGCCACTTTTTTATTCAAAATTTCGTCGGTATCTCCAAATACACTGCGGCGTTCGCTGTGTCCGATAAGCGTGAGTGTGGCTCCGGCATCTTTGGCTTGTACGGGAGAAATGGCAGAGGTGAAAGCCCCTTTATCTTCCCAGTGGACATCTTGCGCGGCTACCTGAATGTCCGTATCTTTAGTTAAACGGGTTACAATATGTAATGAAGTGTAAGACGGAGCGACAATAATTTCGGCGTTGTTTTTATTACCGGCTTTAGCCAGTGCTGTAACGAGGGCAGCGGCCTCGGCAATGGTATTGTGCATTTTCCAGTTTCCGGCAATGATAGGTGTTCTGTTGGTCATAAATAAAGTCCTCTTAATAAAATATAAAGTAATACCTTCCCGCAGGTTGCGCGAGAATCCTCCTATTACATCGTACCATAAAAGAGAGTGAAAAGAAAAGGGCTTTTTAGACTAGGAGAAATAACGGAACGCGAAAATCATAAAAAAGGCCAGCCGTTAAGGGCTGGCCTTTTATGGATACCTCTAAAGTCTTATTTAGTGAAATACGGCTTGTCCGTAGTGTTATAGAACAAGCGTGTTCTAATGGCGTTCCAATCTTGCGGGCGATTGGCTTGCACTGTCTCTTTAATAAATTCCAAGTCTTCCAAGGTGATCGTATACCAGGAATCCGAGCGATAACCTTCCCAGGGGTGCCAACCGTACGGGTGGGAAGTATAATCCACAACGCCCGCGTTGTAGGCGGCTAAAAATTCATTGGAATCGGGTGCAATCAGGAACAACGGATCCGTAGCGGTGCCAGACATTCCTTTGCTTTCCAATTGAAAGTATTGTTTATCGCCCTTCGTGGTAATGCTGCCCGTTTTTAATTTACGTTCGCGGACGGCATTGGTGCCCCAGCGCGATGTGTTGATTTTGACGGTATGGGTCGCACTTAAGGTAAAGAGTTGTTTAGGGGTAGAAGTGGCTAAAACTTTGATAAACGGCGCTTTGAGTTGTGCAGCCCCATCAGCCCAAACAAGCATTACACGGTGATTGTAGTCCAGATGTACATTTTTATCGTAAGAATATATTTCATGGCTGGTAGGAGTCATCCAACCGCTTAGTTCACCATAAGTGTCCATTGGGTCGGCACATGTGCCGGCGATGAGTAACCAATTGGAACCCAATGCGTAGGCCTTGCATCCTACGCCATAGGACGGTCCGATGGCCTCTCCAAAAAAATCTCTAACGCCAAATTCTTTCGTTATATTTTTATCAATGGCACCTGTATTGGTGGTCGGTGCAGTAGCATTTACAACGGCTTTTGCAACTTGCATTTCCAACGCCTTATTGCTTTGGCTCGCCAACGCACATACGCTAGCGGTGAGTAACAACATAACAACACTTACAACTTTTTTCATACTTTCTCCTTCGTTTATTATTTATATTTTATATCTTGTTTTAACGGCTGGTTTTGGCTCCGCGTGTACGTAAGTAACGGACGATTTCCGAATCTTCCCCGTTGTTTTCAATAGCATAATCCAGCGCGGTGTATCCGTTCTTATCAGTCATATTTACCTTGGCGCCTTGTTTGACTAACAAGGTGGTCATTTCCAACGTGGCCCACGGAGAGTTGACCGCCCACATCAAAGCGGTTTGCCCCATGTTATCGGTCAAGTTGACTTGCGCCCCATGATAGAGCAAGGTCTTGACAACTTTCAGATATCCACCGCCGGCAGCACCCATAAGAGGGGTATCTCCAAATGATTTGGATTTCGCATTTACGTTGGCTTTATGTTCCAGTAAGAAATTGACAACTTGTAGATTTCCTCCGTATCCGGTGTCCCCATGGGGGCCGATGGCCGCGAACAAGGCCTCGTTTTTGTTGGTAGCACCGCGTGCCAGTAGTACACGGGTGGCGCCTACACAATTACCGGTGGCCGCCCAAAGTAAGGCCTCGTTTTTGTCGGTGGCTCCGTGGTTTAAAAGTAAAGTAACAATGTTTGTTTTACAAGAGAAAGCGGCATGTCCCAACGCGGAGGTGCTGAAGAAATTGATATCTGCATCTACATCACGCACGTTAACATCTGCTTTCGCTTCCACGAGTATCGTAATGATTTCTTCATTACCACTTTCAATGGCATCTATGAGCGGATATCGCGGGGTATAGTCCTTTTCGGCAAAAGGAGTATTGATGATTCTGGAACCGTATTGTTTGATGAGCGAGTTAACCAAAGTCTTATTTCCGTTTACAACGGCATCTTGAAATGCCTTTTGGGCTTGTTTAAAATCCAGATTTTGTTTGTAAGTAGCTCGTTGTACTCTTAGGTTGATCAAAGCGCTACTTGCCGCACCACCGATACCTTGCGCAAACACACCCAAGGGCGATAACAACAGTACCCCTAATAATCCGACGGACAAAATACTTGTTTTTTTCATACATTCTCCTTAGTGAAAATAAATATCTACACTTATAATATAATTATCACTACGGAAAAAACCAGGGTCAAAAGACCCAAAGTAGATCTAGGCCTTTTGGGACGCTTCCAGGGCGCATAAGCAGATGTTGTGTTTGTCGGCAAGTTTGACAACCTCTTCCAAATCCATTACTAATGTCTTTTCGGCTTCAAACGCTAACACGCTAAATCCGGCTTGGGCTACACTTTCAATGGTGCCTTTACCGATGACAGGCAAATCGTAGCGGTTGTCTTGATTGGGGCGTGCCACTTTTACCACAGCGACGGTAGATTTTTTTTGGGCACTTTCTTTTACCAGCTCCCCGGCACGGCGGATACAGCGGTCGGTGCCTTCCATGCCTTCTACCGCAATGACGGCGTTTTGGCTGACAACACAGGTGAGCCCGATGTCCAAAGCGGCCAAGTGTTTAGCCGTTTGAAAGCCAAATTGCATGGCCTTTTCTTCTTCACTGGTTGGTTGGCGGGCAGAAAGCACGCCGGCAGGTGGTAAGAAATCTTCCAAAAAAGAGGCGGAACTGGCAAACTCAATACCGTCTTTTTTGAACTCATCAATAACTCTTGCCAAAATATTTTTAGTTTGCATGTTTTTAAGCGAGGCCAGTGCTTTGGCAGCCCGCAAGTCCGGCATGAGATTGGCGAAAATAGATGTATGTTGTACGCGCCCGGCCATGATCACGCGGGTGATGTTGTGCTCTTTAAAAAATCGTATGGCTGCGCCTAACTGTCCCAACCGCAGCGTTTTGAAAACGTGGGCGGTGGGATAGTCCTGTGCGAAGGCATTGCCTTTGATTCCTGCCACCACAACTTCCACGCCTTTGGCGTGAGCATTGCGGGCAATATAAATAGGCATTTTGCCTTCGCCGGCGATAAGTCCGATTCTATTCGTCATCATTCTCTCTCATGCTGCGTTTGGCGGCAATGATACCGCGCTTGGAATTTTTGCAGAAATCAATGAGATGTTGTACCTCGGCACACGGGTGTGTGGCCTCTAATTCGGCTAAGGCCTCGCTAAGCATTTTACCGCTTCTAAAGAGAGTTTTGTAAGCGCGGCGGATTTCCAAAATGGCTTCGCGTGATAATCCGTTGCGGCGCAGCCCTACCAAGTTGATACCCACTAACCGCGAGCGCGCCCCTTGTGCAATACAATAGGGGGGAACATCCTGGTGAACCATCGTCCCGCCGGAGAGCATAGCCATCGTGCCGATGCGGGAAAATTGGTGAATACCGATAAGCCCGGAAATAACGGCGCGGTCTTCAATAGTAATGTGGCCGGCTACAGCGGTGCTGTTGGCGATAATGATGTTGTTGCCTAAATGACAATCGTGTGCAACGTGCGAATTGGCCATCAATAAGCAATTATCCCCCACAGAGGTCGGCACATTGACATCGGTAGAGCGGTGGATGGTTACACACTCGCGGATTTTGTTGCCGCTACCGATAACTACGCGGGTCGGCTCGTCTTTATACGATAAATCTTGCGGTTTTACACCGATAAACGAACTGGCAATCAGTTCGTTGTTATCGCCCATCGTGGTGTTTTCAATCACGCAGAACGGACCGATATTATTGTTTTTACCGATGACAACATCTTTACCGATGACTGTGTAAGGGCCAACTACGGTAGAGGGGTCAATTTGGGCAGACGGATCAACAACAGCAGTGGGATGTATATTATTCATTTGGGGAATCTCCTAAAATAAAATTTAATGTGGCTTGGGCACACAGTTTTCCGTTTACATACGCTTCGCCGTAAATTTTAGAAATACGGCCGGAACGTAAAATCTGTATAGGCATTTCCAGCGTGTCGCCGGGACGTACCATGCCACGGAATTTAGCATTTTCAATGCTCAAAAACAACGGAATGGATTTGCGGCCCGGTTGTGTTACGTGGGGCATCATGGCTCCGCCGTACGCTTGCGACATGCTTTCCACAATCAGCACTCCGGGCATAACCGGGTGAGCCGGGAAATGACCTTTAAAATAAAATTCATCGGCCCGCACATGGTGTACGCCGATGTATTTCTTATGTTCTTCCAGCACACGGATTTCGTCCACCAACAAAAACGGCTCGCGGTGGGGAATGTTCCCTTTAATGGTGGCCAAATCGTAGATTTCGCGCACCGGCATGGCCAGGAAGTTCTTTAATGAAATTTGCTTTACCCCCATTTTTCCTCCTGATTCTCTAATAGAATTTTAGCAAAAATAATATTATGTTTGTGGCCGCCGCCTTTGCACGTAATCGTCAAAGGGGGGAGTTTACGGCCGATCAAACTGATATCACCAATTAAATCTAGTAATTTATGCCGTACCATTTCATCGGGATAGCGGCGTTCGTTTAGAAAGCGGTCTTTGCCAATGATAACGGCATTTTCCAAGTTCCCGCCTTTGGCCAGCCCGTGGGCTTTTAAAAAGGCGAGTTCCTCTTCAAATCCAAACGTACGGGCCCGGGCAATTTGGGCTAAATAATTTTCCGGGGTAAATTCCAAGGTGTATTCTAAATGCGATACGAGGGGGTGTTTATGTTCGTATACGAACGTAAACGTGAGTTTATCAGTCGGTTCGGCACTATACACGATGTTGCCGCTGGTATAGGTGATTTTGCGTTTGATTTCCAACAACGGTTGTTCGGTGGAGAGGTCTTTTAGGCCTGCTTTTAAAAAGGCATCCGCATAGACGTCGCTTGCGCCATCCGTTAC
>CACXER010000091.1 GCA_902766765.1 uncultured Elusimicrobium sp.
TACGGGGCGTAGCGCAGATGGTAGCGCGCACGGTTCGGGACCGTGAGGTCGCTGGTTCAAATCCAGTCGCCCCGACCATTTAAAACAAAAAACTGCCAAACGGCAGTTTTTTTGTTTTAGTGCCACGTCATCGGGGCAGAAGCAGGCAAACTGCTTTGCCTGCGTCGGGATTTGAAGCCCGCAGCGTTGTGCGAGTTTGAGCACGAAGCGAAAGGCGAGCACCGCGAGGGCCGGCCCGGAGGCAACTTACGTCAGTAAAATGACCGTAGGGCAAATCCAGTCGCCCCGACCATTTAAAACAAAAAACTGCCAAACGGCAGTTTTTTTGTTTTAGTGATAACATTTTGGGCAACTTACGTCAGTAAAATAACCATAGGGCAAATCCAGTCGTCCCGACCATTTAAAGACCGCCGCTTACACAGAGTAAGCGGCGGTCTTATCTAATCCGGCTCAAATTAGTTATTGCAGTTGCTCGGCGAAAAAATCAACTACTATCTTATCCACCTTTGGAGTATCTTGCGTAAAATTATGGTCAAACCCGTGCAACGTTTCTAACTGCGCTTGCGGATAAATCTGCAAAAAGCGTTGGCCGTATTTATACGGGACCAGTTGGTCATCCTGACTGTGCACAATAAGTACCGGGCCCGTATATCCGGCGGAGGCCTCGTACACCGGTACGGCCTGTGTGGTTTCTAAAAAGGCCCGTCCGATTTTAAGCCCCGTAAAAATTTGGATATATTCCGGCACGTTTTGAGGGTCAAATTTCGCGCCGAAAAGTTCCCCACTACGCACATCCTCGGGCAGTTCTCCCGCCGGGGCCATGAGTACAATGGATTTAATTTTATCCTCACCCAACTCAGCCGCCAGCATACTGGTTTCAATGCCCCCCATGGAATGCCCCACCAAAGAAACAGACGTTACTTGCGGCCATTTGCTGATGTGCGCATAAACACGGCGGGCATCCTCCATTTCGTTGGGAATCGTCATATCCAAGAACGAACCTTCGCTGGCGCCGTGTCCGTTAAAATCAAATAATACAGCCCCAATGCCGCGCTCATTTAACTGCCGGGCCAGTTCGGTTAGCAAATACATCTCTTTATTAGCATTAAAACCGTGCAAAATAAGCACGAGCGGATATGTTTTTTTACCTTCCGGGGCTTGTAACACGGCGGCCAATTTTCCGTGGTCGCCCGAAACGGTAAATTCCCGTTTAACTTGTGCATTAGCACATCCTACCAACCACCAAAGGGACGCTAAAACAACGATACTGATTTTTCGCATAAAAACCTCTCTACTGAAGATAGTATATTTTACTATATTACTTTTCCCCCACGCACAAACGGCAGACGTTTGTCTGCCGTTTCCTCTTTCTAACAGTTGCTTTATTTACAGATATAATACTTTAAACCCTACACCTATATCCCAATCTTTACTTTTCCAATTTCCCGCCGCGTGCGTACTGCCGTTGACATAAAACGCGGTGCCCTCGTTGACAAGCGTACCCCACTCTAATTCCGGCACAAATTCCATTTGGCCCGATTCATGGAAATTTTGATAGTAGTACCAATTCGTTTGTATCCACCATTTATTTTCGGACAGATAACTTACGTTTCCGCGCACCCGCCCATAGTTGATATCTTCGCGGGCGTGGTCGCCGATGACAGACACATAATGCTTATACCCCAGTGCCGCGTAAAATCCGCTACCGTTTGTCCACACGCCAAATACCGCCGGACTGGCTTGCAATTGCCCGCTGCCCAGCCGCTTATCGGTGGCCGTCGGCGCAAAAAATTCCATTTTGGCCCCGTACCCTAAACTCTGGTCCGTTTCAGGCTGTACCCAGGTAAAAGCCAACATGACATCCCCCAGTCCGTTTTCTGATTTTTCAGACGATTCAAAACGCACAAGCGGCACTTCCACGCCCCAATTCCAATTTGGACTAATCACATGATACGTCTTGAACGTCAGTTGCGAAGTGGAAACGCCTGCGCTATCATCCGACACAGTCAGCGATGGATTTACCTCCACACTGGTAATATTCTCCGTCGGCAAAACACCATATTGGCACACTTTTTGCAACTGCCCAAATCCGGGCGACGTCACACATATACCGACAAAACCTAACAGTAATTTACGCATAGCGTTCTCCTCGTTTAACGTAAACGTATTGTAACAAGAGAAATGCCTACTGTCTTGCCAAAAAAATGATTAGTTTATACACTTATACTGAGGAGATAGCAATATGATTACTATTTCTCAAACGTCGGTAAAAACGTTTTTATCACAAAGCAAAATCCCCGGATACAAATATGTCATCAATCCGTATGCAGGTTGCCCGCATAGGTGCGTGTATTGTTATGCGGAATATATGCGGAAATTTTCCAACCATAAAGAACCTTGGGGCGATTTTTTAGATGTACGTCACTGTGATAGTCCACTTAAACCTAGTCAACTGTTCCACGCGCGTGTCCTACTTAGTTCGGTAACGGACCCTTACAATCCTTATGAGTGTAAGTATGAAGTAACACGTAACTTGCTGAAACAATTAGTCTCTTGCCAAGCCCACGTGCATATTCTGACAAAATCTGCCCTGGTTATCCGTGATATTGAATTATTTAAACAACTGCCCCAATGCGAGGTAACGCTTTCATTTTCGTCGGCTGATGACACTCTACGCGCTCAACTGGAAACAAGAGCATCATCGGTGGAAGATAAAATTATTGCGTTGCAGACTTTACACACGCAAGGATTATCCACCGGAGTCATGGTAGCCCCAATTATGCCCGGACTAACCGATTGGAAAGAAATTATTTCCCGTACGCGCGCGCATACCGATCATTACACGTTTGACAGTTTGAATATGCGCACGGCCTACCAACGCAAAGTGCTGGATTTTATTGAGAAACATTATCCGCA
>CACXER010000092.1 GCA_902766765.1 uncultured Elusimicrobium sp.
GGAGGGATTTGAACCCTCGATACAGGAATTAACCTGTATGGCGGTTTAGCAAACCGCTGCCTTCAGCCTCTCGGCCACCTCTCCAAATCGTTACGACTCATATATTATAGCAAATCGTTTTTGGATTGGAAAGGCGCAATAATTTAATTTCCTATGCGGTAAAAATGCGACCTTTCCACAAGAAACTATCCTTTCCCGTGGGAATTATTGATATAATAAGTTATCATGAATTCACAACAATCATCCCCGTTGCCGCCGGAAAAGAAAGCCCCTGTTTTACATTTTAACGGTACGTGGCGTTCCTACCAGCAGCGCATTTTGGATAATTTAACACTTCATTTATCCGATCGGAAATTACATGTAGTAGCCGCGCCCGGTGCCGGGAAAACAACCCTTGGACTTGAAATTATTGCCCGGCTCAATAAACCAACCTTGATTTTAACACCCACCATCACTATTCGCGACCAATGGAAACAACGTTTACTATCTTCTTTTTTAGACGGTAAACCCGCCGATGAAGTGGTGTCCCTTCATATCCGTACGCCTAAATTTATCACCGTTATTACGTACCAGGCATTGCTGGCGGCTTTTTGCGGAAAAGATGAAGATGCTGACGAAACACAACCGGAAGAAGAGGAAAATACCGACGAACGGATTTTGGGCCGTCTGTCCCCACAGAAGGCGGCGGAAATTATTGACGGGCTCAAGCAAGCTCACATTTCCGTCTTGTGTTTTGATGAGGCCCACCACTTGCGTAAAGAGTGGTGGAAGGCATTGTCCTATTTAATAGAACATTTGGAGCCCGGGCAAACGGTTTCGCTGACCGCTACGCCGCCCTATGATGCGGACGCAGCCGAGTGGCAACGCTATAACGAATTATGCGGCCCGATTGACGAACTCATCTCTATTCCGGAACTGGTACAAAACGGGGATCTGTGCCCGCACCAGGATTTTATCCACTTCTCGCAACTACGCAAAGAAGAATCCGAAGAAATCCGCGCCCACATGGCACGTATCAGTGAGTTTGTTGCTTCGTTACTTAAAAATCAAACTTTACAACAAGCCATCACTCATTATTTGCAAGTTCAAACCGTAGAAGCCGTTTTAGAGGACCCAAAGGCCCATATTGCCCTGGCCTCTTTTTTGCGTTATGCCGGTCAAGCGGTGCCGGAACATTTCCTGACGTATTTTGATTTACAAGAGCATCAACTGCCGGCGTTTTCTTCTGAATATCAACAATTATTTTTCCAGTTTGCTTTGCAGCGCAAAGAACCGCTGCTGTGGGAAGGAAAAGAAGATTTTTTTGAGGAGTTAATCAAACAGGCCTCTGCCGCCGGAGTATTGGTACGAAACACCATTTTTACGTTGGATAATCCCAAAATCAAACGGACGCTTGCCAATAGTTTGGGAAAACTGGACTCTATTGAAGAAATTGTAGAATTGGAAGCCACTACCTTAGGAAAAGAATTGCGTTTGGTTATTTTGGCCGATTACATTAAATATCATATTACGGATTGCTCGGCGTTGGGCGTTATGCCTATTTGGCAAATGCTCAAAAAGCGGAAAGATATTTCACTAGGCGTCTTGACGGGGAGTGTCATTCTCGTTCCGTTATCTCTTAAACCGTTGTTACTCCAACGCTTCCCCAACGATAAAATCACATTAACACCGTTTGAACGGGATACAAATTATGTAAAAGTTACCGCTTCTGATAACGCTCGCTCGCGTCTGGTGCAGGAAATTACTCAACTGTTTAATGAAGGCCACTTGACCGTTTTGGTGGGTACGCAAGCGTTACTGGGCGAGGGATGGGATGCGCCTAGTATCAATGCGCTGATTTTATCCAGTACCGTCAGTTCTTATATGCTATCCAACCAGATGCGCGGGCGCGCCATTCGCAAGAATCACCTCAATCCGAATAAAGTGTCTAACATTTGGCATTTGGCTTCGGTCAAGATATTATCTTCGTGGGAAATCATGAAGCAACAATTTTCTTCCGCTACCGAAGGGGAAGATAATGTAGAACCGATAGTCCAATTATATGACTATGCCCAACTGATACAGCGTTTCCAGGGGTATGAGGCCCCCGGCCAGGATTCACCCCACACCATTGAAAACGGGATTGAACGCATTTTGCCGGAAAACTTTAAAAATAGATTAGCCATGGCCTCTATTAAATTTATCAACGAGGGACTTTTTATCGGCTTAAACCGCACCATGATGGCCTACGCGGCCGACCGTGATCGCACCCGACGCTTGTGGGAAGAGGGCTTTGTGAAACGGTACAATAATGCCGAATTGTCTTTGCGTAAGGGCGTGCGTCACGAGGGGAAGATAAGCGGTTTTTCGTATAAGGGATATTTTGCCCGGGTGGCTTTTTGGGGGGCGATATTTGGAGCCGCCGCCACCGATGCGCTCATGCGAGGGGCACGGCCCTTGGTACTCGTGTGGCTCGTTTGTTTTGTAGGGGTTATGCTAAAACCTACTTGGCGTTATATCTGTTGTTCCAGCCCGGAAAAAATCCTCCGGCAGATTGCCATCGTCACGGTGGAAACATTGGCTGCTATGGGAAAAATCAAGGCCAATTTGCAACGCATCAATATCCGGTGTGAACAAAATAGATTGGACAAAAGTGTTTTTGTGTCTGTGGGTAATGTATCTCCGGAAGAAAATAACTTGATTATGAAGTCTATCCGTGAAGTGTTGGACCCGATACAAAATCCGCGTTATTTGTTAGTTCGCAAAGAATTGTTGGGGTTGCTATCTACCAAAGATTTCTTTTCCGTACCGACGGTCATTTCCCAGAAAAAAGAATATGCCAACGTATTTTGCCAATTATGGGATCGGTATATCGGAAATTGCGAATTGATTTTTACGCGCACGCCTGAAGGTCGTAAAAAATTGTTATACGCACGCAGTCACGCGTTTTCTTCGTTGTTCCGTCAATCTAATACCAAGCAACTCAGTCGCTACGAATAGTTAACCGGAGTTTAGGCCAGTTTATGCTGACAAAGTGTCAACAGCCGGCGTAAATTTTGCCAAATTTGCGGGTTTTTAAAATCGGGTTGCCACGTCTTGCCACCTAAATAATCACTCACCACATACGCCGCCGCACACGGAATTTTGTGGCTCGCGCACACCGCTAGCAACGCAGAAGTTTCCATATCTGCCGTCAGTACGTGGTTTTTTTGATAGTGTTTAATTTCTGCTTTTGTTTCGCGGAAAACTGCGTCCGTGCTCCAGTTGCGCCCGATATGAAAATTGAGTTTGTGTGCGCGTAACTCTTTCATTAAACGTGCGGTCAGTTTTTTATCTGCGCGCACCAGTTCTTTAGCAGTGTAATGGGGGGAAGTGCCGTCGGCGCAAATGCTTTCCGTACACACCACGATGTCTCCCGGGATAACTTCCTCTTGCAAACTCCCGGCCAGACCCATAAAAATGATTTCTTTTACGCCCAGTACGATGGCTTGTTCAACCACTAACGCTACCGCTGGGCCGCCGCATCCAAACCCTGTGATAAAACAAAAATCTTCTTTTTCGTGGCAATAAACTTCTGCCGATAAAAACCGTTTTTTCCACCCTTGTTTAACAAGCGTTTGTACCAGCGGCGTAATCGGGCATACGACTGCTTTGGACGGCAATTTTAACCCGCGCGCAACGACTTCCACATACGCTTGGGGCGTAATGAGCGGGGACGATTTTTTCGCGCGCGGATATAATAAGGTCATAGGACGGATAAATAATGTTTGATTTCGTAGTCGGATACATGAGTGCGGTAATTTTCCCACTCAATATCTTTGTTAGCAATAAACTTCTCAAAGGTGTGAGTGCCTAAAATACGCCGTACGAGTTGGGAATTGCGCGTTAAATTGGTGGCTTCATACAAGTAAGCGGGTAGCGTTTCAATTCCGCGGGCCTTACGTTCTTGCGGGGTCATCAAGAAAATATTTTCTTCCGTAATGGGCATTAAAGGTAGTTTTTGTTTAATACCTTCCAATCCGGCTCCCAACATCACCGCAAACGTCAAATACGGGTTACACGCCGGATCCGGGAAGCGGCATTCAATGCGGGTGGCCGCGGCTTTACCCGCCTTGGCTTGCGGCAAGCGAACTAATGTGCTGCGGTTTTTGCGGCCCCAAGCAATGTAGGCGGGGGCTTCGTACCCGGGCACTAAACGTTTGTAGGAGTTGACCCATTGGTTGGTTACCGAGCACAATTCACGCACGTAGGTCAAAATACCCGCGATATAATGTTTGGCAGTGTTAGACAAGAAATACGCATCTTTCCCATTGAAAAATACGTTTTTCCCGTTCTTAAAAAGGGATTGGTGCACGTGCATCCCGCTACCATTGATACCGGCAATAGGTTTAGGCATAAAAGTGGCATACATATTGTATTTGGCGGCAATTTGTTTGACGACCGTTTTGTAAGTAATTACCTGGTCGGCCATTTTTAAGGCTTCGGTGTAGCGCAGGTCAATTTCGTGCTGGGAGGGCGAGGCCTCGTGGTGGGAATATTCCACCCGAATATTTAATTTTTCCAGCATTTGCATCGTTTCGCGCCGCACGGCGTAGGAAGTGTCCAACGGGATCGTGTCAAAGTAGCCGGCGGAGTCCAAGAGTTCCGTATGTTTATCGTCGCGGAAATAAAAATATTCCAGTTCCGGGCCGACCATAAATTGGTCAAAGCCGGCCTTGTGCATGGCCGCCAAATTTTTTTTCAAAATATAGCGGGGGTCGCCCTCAAATTGTTTACCGTCTGTTGTTTTGATATCGCAGAAAAAACGGGCGATGGGGGCGCCTGTCAAATCCGGCGGGAACATTTGGAACGTGCTTAAATCAGGCAGGGCCACTAAGTCGGACTCGTACACGCGGGCAAACCCTTCTACGGATGAGCCGTCAAACCCCATGCCTTCATTGAGGGCATATTCAAACTCGCGGGGGGAAACAGAGAGCGATTTTAAATTACCCAAAATATCCACAAACCATAATTTAATGATTTGGATATTGTTTTCCTGCACTTGTTTGAGGATTTCTTTAATTTGTGTTTTTTCTTGTTTGGTTCGTTCAATCGCCATAAGGGGACCTCTTTTCTATTTAAAGCATTATTATACCTTTTTTCAGCGGGGTTGCTTGGAAGAGATGTGTACTCCTACCAAAAAAATAGTAAAATATAGGGGAAGTAAAAAATCTAGGAGGATGTACCAATATGATTAAAGTAGGTATTAACGGTTTTGGCCGCATCGGTCGTTTCGTGTTCCGCGCGGCTCAAGAACGCAAAGACATTGAAATCGTCGGCATTAACGACTTGTGCCCGGTTGATTATTTGGCTTATATGCTCAAATACGATACGATGCATGGTCAATTTGCCGGCACTATTGAAGCCGATGTAGAACACAATCAACTCATCGTCAACGGCAAAAAAATCCGCGTAACCGCCGAAAAAGACCCCGCCAACTTGGCTTGGGACAAAGTCGGTGCCGAATACGTGGTAGAATCCACCGGTTTATTCTTGACGCAAGAAAAAGCGCAAGCGCACATCAAAGCGGGTGCCAAATATGTAGTAATGTCTGCCCCGTCTAAAGATACGACCCCGATGTTTGTGGTCGGTGTGAACGAAAAAACGTACGTGAAAGGTACGCAATTTGTTTCCAATGCGTCCTGCACCACCAACTGCTTGGCTCCTATCGCCAAAGTATTAAATGACAACTTCGGTATTGTAAACGGTTTGATGACCACCGTACACTCCACCACCGCCACCCAAAAAACGGTTGACGGTCCGTCTATGAAAGACTGGAGAGGCGGTCGTGCCGCTTCCGGTAACATTATTCCTTCTTCCACCGGTGCTGCTAAAGCCGTGGGTAAGGTAATTCCGGAACTCAACGGTAAACTGACGGGTATTTCCATGCGCGTACCGACCTTGGACGTGTCCGTCGTGGACTTGACCGTTAACTTGGCCAAACCCGCTACCAAAGACGCTATCTGCGCCGCTATGAAAAAAGCCGCCGAAGGCGAACTGAAAGGTATTTTGGGTTACACCGAAGATGCCGTGGTATCTTCCGACTTTTTGGGCGATAAACGCACCTCTATCTTTGACGCCAATGCCGGTGTATATTTGACCGACACGTTCGTTAAAGTAGTTTCCTGGTACGACAACGAAATCGGCTACTCCAACAAAGTGCTTGATTTAATTGCCCACATGGCCAGCGTGAACAAATAAGTTTACTTAGCATAGAAACAAAAACCCCCGCTCAAAAAGCGGGGGTAATTTTTACGAAGAGAAATAATGCAACAAGTAATATTATCCGGCAAGTAAAATTTTACAAAGAAAAATTTATATTAAAAAAATACTTGCACATTACTTTCAAAATAGTTACAATAATACGTATGCAAAAAAGCGCAACTATGTTTATTACCTTGATTACCGACGCGGTGATTATTACCGCGGCGGCTATGGTTGCGTTGTGTTCTTCCTTGGCCGCTTTGCTACTGAAACGTAAAGTTGAGTCCGGAAGAATGTGTGTATGCTGATAAGATTTAATTAAATAATACAACTTCACCCGGACTTGAATAAAACAGGTCCGGGTGTTTTTTTATGGGAGAAAATGGAAAACATCACTAGACTGGTTGTACTGTTGTGTCTTGCCTGTGCCTTACCGGCCCAGGCCCAACGCGGCTTAAAACCGCATGCGAAAACGTCCCGCGCCTTTTCTAAGGCGCACTTGTCGGCCTATCGGCCTATGTACGGGGCTGTGTATCAAAGCATTGCCCTAAATCCGGCGTTGCCGTTTCCGGCTTATGTGGGGGTAGACCGTAGCCGTATTTATGAAACGGTTACTGTTACGCAAAAACGTTCCTGGTTGGAACAGCAACGTCGTGATTTTAAAGCGTGGCAACTGAAACGTCAACACGCCAAGACGGTAGCGCTTTATCAGCAAATTGCCGCTTTACCCAAATTGCAAGAAGCGCAACGTTTTCAAGCGGAAAATTTGACCGATTTTCGGGTGCAAGAAGGGACATCACAACAACTTCCGGCCTTGCCCGCTTTAGAGCGTCCGGGTTATTTATACCGTGGATTAGGATTATCTGCCATGGGGCAAGATATGCATAATATCTTCCAAAACGGACTACGGGTCCAAGATGCGGGGCAAAACTCCAACTATTTGCTTATGGCGTTAGCAAGCAACCCGCATAGTGCGGCGGCCGTTTCTTCCGCCAAATATACCAATTTAACCCAACAGCCAAAACTGGCGGTGGATTAC
>CACXER010000093.1 GCA_902766765.1 uncultured Elusimicrobium sp.
GTGCGCACCAAAGCCATTGGGTTGAAAGCAGTCAACTCAATTTTACAAGCCACAGAGTCGTGTGTTAAATAGTCTGTCCGAGTTTATTACACGAGAATAGGCACGATATATAACTGTCTCCATGCAAAAACTTGTTGGGTCCTGTAGAGCAGGACTCTTACAAGTAAAATACTAACCAACAAACAACTAACAACCCCCGGGTTTTGGCCCGGGGGTTGTTTGATTTAGCACTTCACAAGAATTATTTCACGGCGTTTTTGGCAATTGTTTCTAAGATATGAAACGCCTTTTCCGCCCAATTCATGCTCAGCCATTCATAGGGACCGTGCGGATTTTCGTATCCGGCAAAGATATTCGGCGTCGGCAACCCCGATAACGACAGCCGCGCCCCGTCTGTACCACCGCGCGCTTGCGTCAAGCGATAATCAATTTTATTTTCTTTGAGCGCACTTTCCAAGAGTTCCATGGCGCGGGGTTTTTCCCGCAAGACGTCCCGCATATTGCGATACTGATGTTTAAAAATGACTTCAATTTTAGCGGCCGGATATTTGTTACGTTTGCTTTCTACCAAGTTGAGCAAATCCTTTTTGAATTGTTCAAATTTGTTGAGGTCGTGTTCGCGCACAATACCCTGTACTTCGGCTTTTTCCAGCCCACCGGTAATATCTTTAAAGAGAATAAATCCATCTTCTCCGTCAGTGGTTTCGGGCAGTTTGTCCGTTGGCCAGGAGGAAATAATATCTGCCGCAATACGTACCGGATTGGCCATAAACCCTTTGGCAGAGCCGGGGTGGCACGATTTACCGGTAATTTTAATCGTTACGGAATCGGCGTTGAAGTTGCCGCAATCAATATCGCCCAAAAGCGCGCCATCCACCGTATAGGCAAAATCAGCCTTAAAACGTTTCACATCAAAGTATTCAATACCGGTTCCCGTTTCCTCATCAATCGTAAATGCGGCTTTTAACGACCCGTGTTTAATTTCCGGATGCTCCGTAAAATACTCGGCCAACGTCATAATAATAGCAATACCGATTTTATCATCGGCCGCCAAAATGGAAGATCCGTCGGAAGTGATAATGGTGTCACCCACACACAATTTTAAATTCGGCGAGGTTTTGGGGGACAGAATCATCTTTTTTTCTTCATTGATTATCAACGTTCCGCCGTCATAATTTTCGTGCAAGATAGGGCGAATATTTTTCCCGTTAAAATCCGACACCGTATCCATGTGTGCAAATAACCCAATTACCGGGGCCGGATGGTCGGTATTCGCGGGCAAAACACCCGTTACAAAGCCATATTCGTCCACTTCTACTTCGGTGAAGCCCACTTCTTTCATTTCGCCGGCTAACGTATGGGCAAAAGGGATTTGGGATGAGGTCGTCGGGATAGATTTGCTTTCCGGGTCGCTGGTGGTATCTACTGCGATATACCGGACAAAACGGTCATAAATTTTTTGTTGCAACGGATTCATAATTTTTTCCTCCAATTTTCTCTTTTTATATTATACAATTATTTGAGAGGTTATTTCTTCGGAGGTTGTATGAAAAAAATTATTTTGGGGTTACTGAGTATTTGTTTATTGGGGGCTTGCGCCAGCGTAGATGAAGCCAAGCACTTTGCGAACTGCAAGTATGTTTTACGTAATGTAGAACTGACAGATTATAATTTAACTTCTCTTGGGTTTACGGTAGTGATCGCCATTACCAACCAAAGCCGCAAGCAGGCGGCGTCCTTAAAGCGTTTTGAGGGGAAACTGACGGTCAACGATGAATATATGGCAGACGTAACATTGAAGGATATTCGTATTGAGCCCAATTCCACCAATAATGCAAAAGCCAAGTTTACCGTACCAATGACTACATTTAGCAATAAAGTTTTGGGGCTGATCAGTATGAATAGCGCGACGTTGGATTACCATTTGACAGGTACCATGTATTTTGCCGGCCCGCTGGGAACCGAAATCCCGATGCCGGTAGATATCGGACGCTTTGGCAACGGACGAAATTGA
>CACXER010000094.1 GCA_902766765.1 uncultured Elusimicrobium sp.
CCATGGCTGGCCTCGGCCGGATGCACAAAGAAAGCCGGCGTGCCCGTACTGGCCAGCGACGCCACAATTTTTTGTGCCACAATGCCCGATTTGCCCATGCCGGTAAAAATAATGCGGCCTTGGACTTTTTGCATCAAATCCAACACGGCAGAGAGCGGACTATCTTGCAACAATTCCGCTAATTTTTGCAAACACGCGGTTTCCCGCGCGAGGGTGTCTTTAACGGCGGCTTCATCTTGCTTAGTCAACGGGGTTTTGGACATAATCTTTCCTTGGGGATTTTCTCCCACACATAGATATTCTTATTATACCAAAAATAGAGAAAGCAACGGTGCCCACTGTCAGGGGGGCTTTCTTTTTTCCTTAAAAAAAGTAAAATAAACGTTATGATACGTTTAAATTGTGATTATAGCGAAGGCGCGCACCCGCTCATTTTAGAAAAACTGGCGCAAACCAATATGGAACAACTCCCCGGCTACGGGCAGGATACGTATTGCCTGCAGGCGGCGGATTTGATCAAACAACTCTGCCACGCGCCGCAAGCCGACGTTCATTTTATTAGCGGCGGCACGCAGACTAATTTAACGGTTTTAGCCGCGTTACTTCGCCCGTATCAATGCGTTTTGTCGCCGGACACCGGCCACATCAACGTACATGAAACAGGCGCAATAGAAATGACGGGCCACCGCATTTGGACCCTGCCGCATACGGACGGCAAAATCACGGCCGAACAAATTACCCGGGCGTGCAAAACCCATTGGCAAGATGATAACCCGGAATTTGCCCCGCAACCTAAAGTCGTTTATATTTCTTTCCCAACGGAATTCGGCACGTTGTATACCAAAAAAGAACTTTATGATTTGCGCCGTGCCTGTGATGAAAATCACTTGTATCTGTTTATGGATGGCGCACGACTCGGTTATGGGTTAGCCGCGACGGGTAACGATATTACGTGGGAAGATATCGCCGCTTGCTGTGATGCATTCTATATCGGAGGCACGAAACTGGGCGCGTTACTCGGCGAAGCCGTGGTACTGACAAACCCCAAGATCCAACAAGATTTCCGCTACATTATGAAACAGCGCGGGGCTATTTTAGCCAAAGGGCGCATTTTAGGAATTCAATTTTTAACCCTACTGCAAGACGACCTTTATTTAAAACTCGCCGCGCATGCCAACCAACTGGCGCTGCAAATTCGCGACGCGTGCCAAAACGCCGGGCTAAAATTCTTATACAATTCCCCCACCAATCAACAATTTGTCATCATGCCCAATGCGCTACTGAAAAAGTTAGAGCAATTGTACGCTTTTTCCCACATTGCCCCGCTCGAGCGTAACCAAACGGCCGTGCGCATTTGCACCAGTTGGGCCACCCCGCCAAGCGATGTGGAGCAGTTTGTCAGCGATTTAAAACGCCTTACGGAAAACTAAACATGCTACACATCGGTTGTCATTTATCTTCTTCAGACGGCTTTGAAGCCATGGGCAAAACCGCGCTTCAAATCGGTGCGGACACATTCCAGTTTTTTACACGCAACCCACGCGGCAGCAAAGCCAAAGACATTGACCCGCAAGATGCTGCCGCATTATGCACACTCTTAAAAGAAAATCATTTCGCGCCGATCATCGCACACGCGCCTTACACGTTAAATCCCGCCTCGGCCGAAGCCAAAACACGTGAGTTTGCCCTGATGACGATGCAAGACGATTTACAACGCATGGAGTTTGTGCCGGGCAATCTATACAACTTTCACCCGGGCAGCCACGTTGGGCAAGGGGTGGAAATCGGCACGCGATTTATCATTGATTTACTAAACGAAATTTTAACACCCAAACAAACTACTACCGTTTTATTGGAAACGATGGCCGGCAAAGGCAGCGAAATCGGAAAGAGTTTTGACGAACTTAAACGCATTTTGGACGGGGTAAAACTCAACCAAAAAATGGGCGTCTGTTTAGATACGTGCCACGTAAGCGACGCAGGTTATGATTTAACTAAATTAGATACGGTACTCACGCAATTTGATAAGGAAATTGGCCTTTCGTTACTCAAAGCCGTCCACTTAAACGACAGTTTAAATCCTCTCGGTGCCCACAAAGACCGTCATGCCGTGATCGGCGAAGGCACGATAGGCACAAAAACTTTAGCGGGTGTTATCAATCACCCCGCACTAAAAAATCTGCCTTTCTGTTTAGAAACTCCCAACGACTTAAACGGTTATGCGCGCGAAATTAAACTCTTGCGCAGCTTGTATCGCGAGTAGGTTTTACCACCAACATCAAACTATATCCGCCAATAATAAACGCGGCCCACGCGCGTGGTAAGCATGTATGCGCCAGACGGCGGATAAACATACCGATGCGACTTTTTAGGCGAGTCAACTGCGGCGGACGTTCTACATACTTGTTGGTATAGTGTGCGGATAAAATTTCGCAGTGTTGTATCTTCAAAAATTCTTTCAATGAATGCGCAGTAAAAAAATGAATATGCCCGACCATTTCCCGTTCGCGCGCGAGTAGTTGCGGGAACAAATACGAACGCACGGACAAATCTAACGGCACGTGCAACACCAACACAGGCGCACAAGCGGTCACTTGATTAAACCA
>CACXER010000095.1 GCA_902766765.1 uncultured Elusimicrobium sp.
CGGTTTAAGGCACAGTCCTGGAAAGACTGCATACGGGAAACCGTATCGAGAGTTCGAATCTCTCCCTCTCCGAAAATTTAAGACCCCGCCAATAGCGGGGTTTTTAAATTTTCGGAGAGAGGAAACGGCACCAACTGCTTGGTGCCGCGTAGAGATTCGAAGCCCAGAGCGATGTTTTTGTTTGAGCGTGCGTAAGCCGCGAAAGGCAAAAACCGCGAGGGCGGGGTCGCGAGCGGCGAGGGGTAACGAGCCGACTTGTGACCGAATCTCATATAATTTAACACTCGCTTAAGGCAGGGCTCTTAATTTTTTGGGGTGTTTATTTTGGTTTTTTTTGTTATACTATAAGTAGACTTAAAGGGAGGGATTTATGAATCACAAAGGTTTTACACTATTGGAATTAATGGTAGTTGTACTTATTATCGGTATTTTGTCGACGGTGGCTCTGCCACAGTACCAACGGGCGGTGACTAAAGCCAAAACGGTAGAGGCCACTACCACCGTAAAAACCATTATGGATGCCGTGGCTATTTACGCTACGGCCTACCGGGAATGTCCGTCGCGCCTGGATGCGTTGGATATTAAAATTGCCGGTATTGAGCCGGGAAGTCCTGAGGTAGCAGTTGGAAAATATTGGGTCTATAAGCTGGGTAATATGGAGGGTAAAGCGTGTTTTGTGGATCTTCAATCCATTAACCAGTCGGTGAACGTTGCTGTCCGGCGCGTATACATCTATAAGCCTGGGGCTAGAGAAGTTCCTGAGGGATTAGCCCGCGGCCAGTTATACTGGACGGGCGAAGATTCGCGGTGTAATTCGGACTTTTTCAAGACGATTCAGGCCGAAAAGAGAAGTTCCAATGTCGCATACTACATGTAATGCATTGTATTTTTATCCCCGCATGAACGTGCGGGGATTTTTATATGCCCCATACACTTTATCGTAAAATTTGTTCCAAACGTTATTTGTGCGTACCGTATGAAATCGGGCGCTGGTTCTGCCACCGTCTAACCAGTTGGTGGCCACAACCTACTGCGCCGTGGTATCGCTTTGACGGGTGTAACTGCCAGGCAAAATGGACGCCAAACGACTCGCAGTTCTACCGCATTGGTCGGCCGCTTTACCGCCATGAACATGTGCATTACCAATTGGAGGCGGCGTTGAAAACCCCCGGTGCCGTGAAAGGATTTGCTTTTATCTTTTTTATGGGGATTGGCGATTATTTATACACAACGCCTGTGTGGGGAGAACTGAAAAAGAAATATCCGCACGTACCTTTTTATGCGTATGTAGGGGCGCAATTTGACCGTAACAATTCCCCGATAGTGGGCAAACTGCTTGCCGAAAATCCCCACTTTGAAAAAGTGTTTTATTTTAACGGGACGCGCCATCCGCTCATCTGGAAAAATTATGACTATTCCGATGCGTTCAAGGATATCCCCGAAGGATTTTTAGCAGTGCCGGTATATTACGATTACAGCCAAGAAGTTACTCACCGTGTTATCAGTTTGTTTGATACCTTTGGCTTGCCGCTCCCGGCCGAGGCACCCGCGCCGGTAATGTATTTCCCGCCGGAGCCGGCCCCTGTGGTGGCAGACACGTTGCAAACCGTGCGCGGTAAAATGAACGGTAAAAAAGGAATTGTATTTTTGCAACTGGATTCGCGGGGGTCTAATTACGTGTATCCGCACATGCGGGAACTTGCCTTGGGGCTTATTGAACAGGGATATTTCGTAATGAGTGTTACGAAAGGCGGCCCGGTAGAAAATTCAGCTTATTTGGAAATTGATATTAAAAAATTTACCATTTCGCAAACCTGGCATTTGTTGGCGTTACTTAAAAAAGAATATCCGCTGTATGTAATTGCCGTCAATTCTGTTTTCTGGGCGGCCAGCGCCGGGCTTGGTTTACCCAATTTGGGGTTGCAGCATTGGGTGGATAAAAAAGTGCATAATTTGTGGTATCCCAATATAGAGGTAGTAACGGATTATGTATATCCGTTTCTGCCGCGTGAAAAACAACTTATCGCTCCGCCGGAAAGTTTCACTCCGCATAACCGTAAAATCATTGACTACAAACCCGATTGGGTGCTCAAGTGGTTTTTGGAAAAATTCGGTAAATAAAAAACCCCCGCTTTTTAGCGGGGGTTGTTTTTACGCGTGTAAATTAGTCGTTGATTTCTTTAATTTCCACGTCAAAGGTCAATTCTTTGCCGGCTAAGGGGTGGTTGAAATCCAACACCACTTCCGTATCCGTAATTTCTTTGACAACGGCGCGGAACGTATGGCCCGCATTGCTGGCACCTACCATATCGCCTACTTTTAAATTTTCGGCTCCGCCGATAGAAGTTTTGGGTACGCGACGGATGGCTTCTTCCAACACTTTGCCATAACCCTCTTCGGGCGACACGGTAACGGTTTTCTTATCGCCCACTTTCATACCCGCTAATTCTTTTTCTAACCCGGGGATGATGTGTCCCGCCCCGTGGGTATATTCCAACGGGCCGCGGCCGGCGGAAGTATCGGTAATGTTACCGTCAACCGTCAGGGTGTAATCAAATTTTACTTTAGAGCCTTCTTTAATCATGGTGTTCTCCTTGGCCCGTTTACGGGGCGATGATATATTGTAACAGTTTTTTCTTTTTTGTGGGTATTTTTTTATCTCAGAGAGAAAATAACTTTTATTCGTCATTTTTTTTAGTTATAATAATATTGTAAATTTGACAAAAAACCGTATACTATATAATAGGAGGAACAGTATGAAGAATCGGGGTTTTACACTTATTGAATTATTAGCCGTTGTGCTTATTATGGGGGTTTTAACGGCGGTGGCAGTCCCTCAGTATAAGAAAAGTTTGGAGCGCTCCCGCGTGGCGGAAGCGATGCAAATGCTGCCGGCTATTTTTGATTCGCGCGAACGATTGTTGACGGAGAATAATTATACTATTCGAGAATTAGAGGAGATCGCCCCGGAAGATGCGTTGCAAAAATTGGAAGATGTTTCTCCTTTTTCCCGGTTGGATATCGACATGAAAGGCAGATCGGCTGCTCCTTTGTTGTGGCAGACGGATAACTTCCTGTATAATTTGTATGAGCAAAAGGATATTGCGCTGGTCAGTGCCACGTTGGAGCGGGGTTCCTACAAAGGTATGGTGTTGTATTACGATGGCAATTCCATTATGTGCTGCGACCCCCGTGGGGACGGCGCGGATTGGAACGATGAGGGCGTTGAACATGATACAGATTATAACGTGTGCCACCTTTTTGTAGACGAATCCAACTTTATTGATTTGTGCAGGTGATAAAAATCGGGAGAAAAATATGAAAAACAAGCAAGGTTTTACTTTAATTGAACTGTTGACAGTGGTGCTCATTATCGGCATTTTAACGGCGGTGGGGCTCCCTCAGTATGGTAAAGTAGTGGAGCGCGGTTATGTGGCCGAGGCCGAGGCTATGTTGCGTACAATTTATGATAGCAGCGAACGGTTAGCCGGCGAATTCGGATACAAATCGTATGACCAGTTGGTCTCGTTCAAAGGGGAAGATGAATATTCTTTTGCCCGGTTGGATATGTTTGATAAAGAGAACTTACCGGCGGGATGTAACCTGGAAGAAGATGGCGGAAAGACGCTTACTTGCGCACGCTTTGCGTATAAAATTTCGCTGGATGAGTTCGTAGTGGCCAAGAAGATCGGTGGACGGAATTACAAGGATACATATATTTTATTGCATCGCGATACTATGCGTTTGTTCTGTCAGCCGGCTCCCGATGATAAATATGCCGAGGCGTGTGATATATATAATTTACCCGTCAAAGAAGCCGGAATTGCATTTTAATGGAGAACGATATGAAAAAAGGGTTTACACTCATCGAGATTTTAATAGCGGTACTCATCATGGGGGTATTGGTTACCATGGCGGTACCTATGTACGAAAAAGCGGTGGAAAAATCCCGCATCGCTGAGGTGCGTACTACGCTCAAACGGCTGTACGAAGCCAAACGGCGCGCCTTGGATAACCGCGATCAAAATGAAACGTACACTACCAATATGTTCGGTTTTGAACATTTGGATTTTTCACTCGCTTGTACGCATGGCGTAACAACGGGAGGAACGAATAATTACCAGATCAAATGCCGTACGAAGGACTTTACATATTCCCTGCTGCCCGACGGGAGCGGGAATGCAAATATGGTTTGTGCGGCCCGACGTATCGGAGACTATGCCAATACTAATTTCTTGTACCGGGGTGAAGAAGTAACGGGAACGAATGAAAAATTTTCCTGCAATCAGACCGGTGTTACCCACGTGGGTAATGCGTGTGATGTATACGGTATGCCTAACACAGGCGGTGCGGCTTTTTGTACTCCGTAGTTTTGGAAAACAAATCGTATATCCCCGGGCATGAACCCGGGGATTTTTTGTCTTATTTGGCATTTGCTATAATATACCCATGCCGAAAAAATCATCCGTATTAGTCGTGTGTTCCAACCGAAAGGCGTATCACGATTATTTTATAGAAGCCGATTACGAAGCCGGCCTTTCTTTGTTGGGTGCAGAAGTCAAATCTATCCGCCAAAAAGAACTCAGTTTGGAGGGTAGTTTCGTGCGGGTGGAAAACGGACGGGCCTATGTGTACAATATGCACGTAAAGCCGTATAAGTTTAATTCTGTTACCGAGTTGGAACCGACCCGCGTGCGCGAGTTGCTGCTGAACAAAAAAGAAATTCGTAAATTGGCGGCGAAGGCGGAAATTAAGGGATATGCACTCATTCCGTTGGAAGTATATTTCAAAAACGGATGGGCCAAATTGAAGTTAGCCGTTGCCAAAGGTAAACACTTGTTTGACAAACGTGATGCATTAAAAAAGCGCGATTTAAACCGCGAAATGGAACAAACGTTTAAGAATAATATTCGGTTTTGATTTTTCCGAAAAGATTTGCTGGCTTTTTGTCGTGCAATATTCTAAAATATATGTACTTGGGCGGGTGGCGGAATTGGCAGACGCGTACGGCTCAGGACCGTATGGACGAAAGTCCTTAAGGGTTCAAGTCCCTTTCCGC
>CACXER010000096.1 GCA_902766765.1 uncultured Elusimicrobium sp.
CGTCAACGCCGATGAAAAGACACGGCAAGCATGGATGGCAGATAAGATGAGCCTGATGCGTTCCGGGCTCTTGTACAGTTCCGTAGAGAAATATGCCTTCCTGATGTCGCAACTGGAGACTGTAGAAGGATATAGCGAGGATGATTGCGCAAGCGTACTCATCTACAACAATGCGTATTCTTCGCGTGAAATAACTTATCCGGAATTATCCGAAGAAGAACAAGACTTCTGGGCTAAACATCAGATTGATTCCGCCCTGTTACGCCTTACGGAAAGTCCGACCTCTTTTGGCAAACGGATAGAATCCTTCGGGGAAGAGGCGATTGCCCAGCGTGATGAATTATGGCGCAAAGCGCAGGAAGAAATTGATAACATCTACAACAATAAAACATTGACGTTGCAAGAAAAGAAGACCAAATACGCCACGATTCGCTCGTCGTTCAGTTACGACTTGCAAACGTTGTGGAATGGTTTATCCACCGCGGCCCAACGCGAGGCCGACGAACTATTGCCGGACGAAAATTCTACAACCAGTCCCATTATCCACTAACATCCGTAAAAAACCCCGCCTCAAGCGGGGTTTTTCACGGTTAAACACATTCCATTAAATTCCTTGTTCCATATCATCCCTTTGGATGTAACCGAACTTTTCCAACAGTTCCGTATTATTACGCCAATCCGGCGATACGACTACGTTGAGTTCCACCCGGCAAGGGCGGCCCAAAAATTCTTCCACCCGTTTTTGTGCACGCGTACGAAGTTGGGCAATCATCTTTCCCCCTTTACCGATAAGGATGGGCTTTTGGCTTTCGCGCTCCACATGAATAGTGGCCCGCAAGAAATTTTTAGCGCCTAAATTTTCCGTAAATTTTTCCACTTCCACAAACGTGCTGTACGGAATTTCTTTTTGATACAACAGGAAAATTTGCTCGCGGATAAATTCCGCCGCATAAAACCGTTCCCAACGGTCGGTCCATTGTCCGGCCGGGAAATATGCCGGGCTGGTGGGCAGTACGGTCGCCACCGCGGTTTGCAATTTATCTATATTAACTCCCTTTTGCGCGCTAATGCGGAATTTTTTGGCAATTTTCAATTCGCCGCAAATTTGTTTTTCAAGCGCGTCCAATTGCGCCGGATCTTTGACTAAATCAATTTTATTTAAGACGAGAAAAATAGGGCAGTAAACGGTTTTTAATTTTTCTACCAAGGGAGCATTTAACGCATAGTCCGCCGTCGCATCTACCAAGAAAAGCACCACATCAGCTTCCTCGGTAACGGCACGATCCACGCAGGACACCATAGTCTGTTGTAACTTATATTGCGGACGTAAAAAGCCGGGCGTATCTACAAACACAATTTGGTAATTATCGCCCTCAGCAATTGCCAAAATATTTTGGCGCGTCGTTTGCGGCTTATGTGTTACCGCCGACAAGAGTCCGCCCGCTACTTGATTTAACAACGTGGACTTCCCCGCGTTGGGAAGTCCGCACAAGACAGCAAATCCGCTTTTGAAATTTTTTTCGTCCATACGTTTATTGTACTTATTTTAAGCGGGCCGTGCCACATACGGCTAAGGCGTGATATAACTGTCCACCACTTGCGATATGAAAAATGCGTGATAATTATTCGGTTGGCGGTCATACCATAATTCTTGTATGGCCTCATTTAATTTTTCTGCGCTCATCAGTTTCGCGTAAATGACTTTGCACTCCAACTGCATACCGGGCACCTCCAACACGGGCGTGGTAATTTTGTGCGCCGGGCGCGTAGATAAACCGCAAAGCGCCAGTTTATCCGCGTCCCGCCCGGATACGTGGCCGCAAATTTCGGCCGCTTTGGGTAAGTCCATATACGGAAACGTAATAGTAAATTCATGCGTTTTTTCAATGAGTTCATAACTATAGCGGCTTTGGCGCACCATGGCTACAAATACGGGCAACTTCCACATCACCCCCAGGGCTCCCCACGCCGTTACCATGACGTTGGTTTTTCCGGCAAAATGGGTAGTTAAAAAAGCCGTCTTGGACAGAATTTCTAAATTTTTACTGGCATTGAAATGAAACGGTACTTGTTGCATAAAAATCCCCCTCGCTCTATTGTAGCGAAGGGGACTTCTTTTTGCACCGGAAAAAAGAGATTAGAATTTATATTGCAACCCAAATGTTGTTCCCGTATTAGTTAAGTCATTTTCGTTTAAAAACGAGGCACCCATAGCTTCACATAATTTGGCATATTTGCTGGAACGGTCTGAGCCACCGGCAAAACAATTGCGACCATAATAAGAACGATTCCCATGGGGAAAATAAATTACATACGCATTATATAGCGTTTGTATGTTCATACAGGTTGCCCGATCATACTCAGAACTTAGCACACACTTTCCCCACGGATATGTACACGTGCTTTTATCGTCTGATAACGTACAACCGGACGGCTCCATGGAAAGCACTTCAAAATCACTGGTATAAGTTCCGTTAGCCAAATAATAGACTTCCTCGGCCTCGGCAATACTGTTAGTTAAGGCCATGAGGGAAGAATAGCGGCTTTTCATGACGGATTTTTCGTACTGCGGCAACGCGACACTAGCCAAAATACCAATAATAAGCACGACTACTAATAATTCTATTAGCGTAAATCCTTTACCGTCTAAACAACCCAACAAAACCCCTTTCTTTTTCATACATGCCCCTCCACAGGATTTAATACATATGAATTTTAACAAAAAAAAAAAAGCAGAGTCAAGCTCTTTTTATTTCCTTTTCCTATTTATTGCGCGCGTCCTCCCAAAATTCTATAATAGATGTAAGGTTTCGTTTGGCTTGCCCGGCAAGTAAAACCCAAAACCGTTTTAATTCAAACAAGGAGACTTTCTAGTATGGCTAAATTAGTTGCTATGGACGGCAACGGAGCAGTATCCCACGTCGCCCATGCCACCAACGAAGTAATCGCTATTTATCCGATTACACCCTCGTCCACGATGGGTGAAATCTGCGACGCGAAAAGCGCCAAAGGCGAAACGAATATCTGGGGCAATGTTCCCTCGGTAAGCGAATTGCAATCCGAAGGCGGTGCCTCCGGTGCGGTACACGGCTCTTTGGTAGCCGGTGCACTCACCACCACGTTCACGGCCTCTCAAGGGCTGTTACTCATGATTCCGAATATGTATAAAATCGCCGGGGAACTCACTCCGACGGTTTTCCACGTTTCGGCCCGCGCTATTGCCACCACCGCCTTATCTATTTTCGGCGATCACTCCGACGTTATGTCCGTACGCCAAACCGGGTGGGCGATGTTGTGCTCTGACAATCCGCAAGAAGCCATGGA
>CACXER010000097.1 GCA_902766765.1 uncultured Elusimicrobium sp.
CGGTGTGATAAAACGTGTTTAACCGGTTTTCCGACGGCACAAATTTTAGCCCGCCCGCACCAGGCGGGTTTTTGGGTAAGTGCGCCGCCTGTGGAAGTTTCCACCAGCGGCAACTCATACAAATTTTGCCAAATGTCGCCTGTGCCGCGTTTATGTAGCCACGTAAACGGCCCTTGCTCTACATATATATAATGGAAAAACCGCTCGCTTATTTTTGTTTTTTGCGCTTTGATGGGCAATTCTTCCACACGGTTTTCCCGACGGGCTACGCACGCCTTACTAAGTGGGCATAATAAGCATTGAGGCGCTTGCGGGGTGCAAACCATCGCGCCAAAATCCATGATGGCTTGGTTAAAATCGCCGGGGGATTTTTTATCCAATAATTTTTGCGCAAGTGCGGTAAATTCTTTTTTTCCACCCGTGGAATCTATCGGCGTTGTAATACCGAACACGCGCGAAAGTACCCGGTACACATTTCCGTCTACCACCGCATACGGCATATTGTATGCCATGGAACATATCGCCGCGGCGGTGTAATCGCCCACCCCTTTGAGCGCGCGCACGCCGTCGTAAGTAGTGGGAAATTTTCCATGCATACTTTTAGCGGCGGCATGCAAATTGCGCGCGCGCGAATAGTATCCCAGCCCTTGCCAGAGTTTTAATACTTCGTCCTCCTCCGCCGCGGCGAGTGCTGCCGGGGTGGGGAATTTTTGAGCAAATTTTTCGTAATAAGATAACCCTTGTGAAATGCGCGTCTGTTGGAAGATAATCTCAGACAGCCAAATCAAATACGCGTTATGTGTATCGCGAAAAGGCAAATTGCGCTTATTGACTTTATACCACGCCAGAAGAGTGGGGGAAAAACTTTTCATATTGTTATTTTATCAATTTTCACTTCTGTAAAAAAACACTTGACAAACCAAAAAAAAAAACAATAATAAAGTGTTGGAAAAAAATAAAGGAGAAATTTTTATGAAAAACACAAAAGCATTTACGCTAATTGAACTATTAGTCGTCGTACTCATTATCGGCATACTTGCCGCCGTGGCGTTGCCACAGTACCAAAAAGCCGTGGAAAAAAGTAAAGCCGCCCAAGCGTTTGCCATGATTCGCACCGTAGCCGCCGCACAAGAGGCCTATCATTTAGCCAACGGCACGTACGCCAAAACTTTTGATGAACTCGCGGTAGATATTCCGTGGACGGGCTCCCAAATCTGGATTGACGGCTCCAGCCATTGGGGGTGGGATGTTGCTTCTAATAATGATTGGAGTTTACAACTCTATTACGAAGGAAACGGCTACGGAATATCCGTCGGTAGAATATCCGGCCCATACGCAGGAGCGGGATTTGTATACATGTTGGGACACGTATATTCAGATCAAACATCTACGCCTCTTAACAAAATACTATGTCACGAAAGTTATTACACCGGAAACGGAAGCGGAGTTGTATTTAATAAAACTGCTGGCGATTATTGTAAAAAAATATTTAAGGCCCCCGGCAATTACTTGTCCCCCTTACCGTAATCTTGCTCCGCAAAATCGCACCCGATTTTGCAAAATCTCGTTTTTCACGTTTTGGGGTAGTACGCTACCCCAAAATTTTATTTTCAAAATCTGCCCCAAATTTTGCCGGACATTTATGTCAAAAAATCTAAGTCAAATTGTTATATTAGATTTTTTGCCTTATTTTACACCTCGTTTTTTGACAAATCAAACCAGATTTTTGCGCTACGTTTTTTCACGCTCTCGTCTGAGAAATTGGCTTATCCCCAACTTTTGACATAAAAAGACATAAAATAACATATATTGACATAAGACAAAAAAATTCTTATTATATGTCTAATCCGCGTGGATAACTCGTGTGGAAAACTTATTTTGCAAAAGAGAGGGCGTTTTTATGAACGATATGGAGAAAAATCAAAAAATTCGCTTCAAGTTCGCTAATGGCGAGGAATTTGAGGCCGAAGGATCGCTGGATTTTGTGGAAAAACAACGCGACTATTTCCTTTCTTTAATCAAAAAGAAACCGTTGACCGCACACACCGTTCCGGCTCCGCTTCCGGCCAAAGTTTCGCGCTCCGGCTTACGCGAAGATACGTCCGTTTCCGGTACGCTTACACCGCGCATGTACGCAACTGCGCCCGGTTCCTACGCGTCCGACTCGTACGCGTATGAAAAACAAAAACCGACGCAAACCACCCCTTTTTCTGCTAACGATTCCGACGAGCATCCTGCTTTTTCCGGAGTCCGATTATGGGAACAACTGCTCACGCGGGAGGGGGAGAACCTCTTTTTACGGCGGAAATTTCATTTATCTACCGACGACGCCGCACTTATCTTGTTAGCGGGGGGAAAAGAACTTTTAAATAAGAACGGCTGCAGCGCGTTATGGCTTTCCCGCGCTCTCACAAAATCCGGTTTTACCGTCGGACGGCTTGATCGGTTGCTTGCTACGGCCCTCAAACTCAACTTTTTACTGTGCCAAGGCACCAAACGCAGCCGCCTATACATACTTACGCCCGCCGGTATGGCCCATGCCTTCGTACTGGCCGAAAAGAAGGCCTCCGGCCTGTTATAACGGCTTTTAGGGGGGAGGAAAAACCAATCTATCCCCCTTATGCTCCCCTACACCTTCAGTCCCTTATTTACCCCTTCAAGAGCCCGTGGGGGAATGAAATTTTGCTACTCTTAACCCTCTTTTTCATACCATTTTTCTCTATTTTTCCACCCCCTTTTAGAAAATGGGGGAAAATCTATTTTTTCTTTAAAATCTAATACGTCAAATTAGATTTTTTAGTTTTTCCCCAATTTTCAAGGATGTCAAAACCATCAAAACGAAATCGGGGATATAACCATACCTAAAAAGGTAAAAAGGGGGGGTATTTGCCAGGTATATTTTACTAACGATAATTTTTATTATGTTACATAAAAGAGGGAAAAACGGGCTGAAAATAAAAATATAATCATTATTCTATTTTATTGATTTATATATAATATTTAAGCATTTTTTTATATAAACTTATATGAATTATAGAATTTATTTTTCAGCAGTATAGGTAGCATACGAAACACTGCAAAAAGCACTTATTTTTTGAAATTTACAAGTAAAAAATAAGGTTGATTTTACCCAAAACAAGACCATTAAAAAATGCAAAATAAATGTTAATTTTGCATTTTTTATCATCTCTTATCAAAACGCCCTAGAACGATTTGGGGGTACCTGGGATATGGGGCTAAATAAAATAGGCCATTTTAAAAGTACTTAAATTTTAAGTATTTTAGTCAATTTGACCATCCCCCCCATTTCCAATAAAAAATAGGGGGTAAACCCAGACCTAATTTGGGCGTGGGCCCCCTTTCATCAGATCATGGATTATTATTAGGAACGTGGAAGACACGACAAAATCCCAACCGGCAGGGCAGCCCGCAGGGGTCCTCAGGATGACAGGTATGTCTCGCGCGACACGCTCGCTATAGTAGGTAAGATTTTCAAGAGTGCTAATTGGGGTAGGGTAGACATCCGACGCTACGTCAGGGGGGCCTTAGAATGGGGGAAAAATAGGCATAAAAAAGGGGGAAGAACTAAAAATTTTTAGTTTCTCCCCCCACTCGGATAGAAAAAGTTAGAATGTGTAAATAAAACAACTCCCCCACCCTGTACAGGAATCTTGGCTCAAAAAACGAGCCCCAACCGTTTCACAAAGTTTACTATATTTATCCGTTCTGCTTGACGAAAAAGAAAAGCATACATAGTGTCCGTGTGTACCATGAAATCGAGGCCCATTTGGGAAATAAACCGCATAGGCATTATTCAACCGTTGTGTATCCGCACAGGCCGCCCGTTCATTGTGTTTGTCTAATGTACACTTGCCCCACGAATAGGTACATGTCGTTTTATCATCGGATAGCGTACAGCCGGACGGCTCTACCGAAAGGGCCTCAAAATCTTGCGTATATTCCCCATTGGCCAAATAGTACGTTTCTTCGGCGTCGGCTAACGCATTGGTCATGGCCATCAGCGTAGCATAACGGCTTTTCATGACGGATTTTTCATATTGCGGCAGGGCCACCGATGCCAATATACCGATGATTAAAACGACTACTAATAATTCTATTAACGTAAATCCTTTTACATCTAAAATGCCCGACAAACTACTTTTCTTTTTCATACATATTCCTCCACAGGGTTTGAATATACGTAAATTCTAGTAAAAAAAAAAAACAAAGTCAAGGCTTTTATTTCACGATGCAAAAAACAATAATTATTCTAAAAATGTTACGGACCTCCCTGCGGCAACACGCAGCATCCGTGGTAAAAAACAGCAGATAAAAATTTATCTGCTGTTTGTTAATCGGTGGTAGATTATCCGGTGCTGCTTTCGTCGGGTTTACGGCTCCGGTTTTACAGTAAAATCATTGACCACATTACTTAAATAGTTTAATACACGCCGGCCGTCAATATCCGTCAGGGCCATATCAATGCGCCCGATAATATTAAACTGTAACAACCATTCCCCCTTCGCTCCCGCACGTGAATAAAACACAATCGGAGTGGCTATTTGTGCCGCATACGCTTGCATTCCAAAGGCAACCGCGGTACCGTCTTGCATACAATAATCGGTTAAAATCACGTCGTAGGCATTGGGATTTTGTTTCAACCGATCCACCACATCCACGACAGAAGGCTCCCAGTATATTTCCACCCGCGAGTTCTTCGCCGCCGCTTCCAAAAGCGGCTCCAACACGGCTTGGGAATCGTTGATTACAAGTACGCGCATCGACCTAACATTGGAATTAAAAGGTTCCATATAAGGCCCATCAAATATATAGTGCTTCCCGTTGTACCAATCCGGCTGACTATGCGCCCATTCCGCCAATTCCGTATCAGTCCCTTTTTTCACCGTCCCGTCTTCATTTAATACGCGAAAACGAGAAGGCATTTCGCCACTGGATTTCATCAAATAATAATTGGCTTCGTTATTCCAAGCAAATTTCAATCCGGCCGGAGTCATATCTTGCCAACCCGCCGGTAAAGGAACGCCTGCATCCATAAATTTAGTGGCCCACTGGATTCTGGTAAGAGTCGGCCCGTTATAAGGAGTAATTTTCGGACGCGCTATCGGCGGCACTGCCTGACGCGCTTGAGCCTCCTCTACTTGCCGTTGAACGGTTTGCGTGGTGGATGCGGAATTTTCCCGAGTTACCGCATCTGAACTCCGAGGAGATTGTTTGGCCGATTTCTTGGGAGATTTACGCAAATGATACGAGCGGCTATGCGTACTTTTAGCACGGCGCAGTTTAGGTTTCGGCCCGCCCGCATACGCAAAAGACGTCATCAATAAGGACAAGATAATCCCCACCAGAAACAAGCGTTTTATTTGACGAATATTATTCATACAAACTCCTTTTTATTGAGCCGCTTCAATTTGGTTTTTGAGTTCAACCATTTTTTGTACGGCATGATCTTGCGGGAACTGCGCCATCCGCTTAGCACATACTTCGTATAAAGCCCGTTCCACAGCGTCTGTCGCATTTTCTGCGGGCCATCTGTGATTCTGTTGCACAAAATGTTCCACGCGGGCATATACGTCTTTATTTACTTGAGCAACTTCAAAAGACATCGTCCTCCGCTGCATTTTACTCAGGGCTTGGAGATACGGATCTTTCCCATACTCTAGCGTGCGCGATTCTATCGCTTTGTATATATCGGAACCCGGATAAAGCCAATGCCCGTTCTCTTTGACAAAAGCATATACTTCAAAATAGAGTAGCATATTGTCCCACGCAACTTCTTCCCCGTATTGCTCAATAGCATCTCCCCATTGTTGTGAAAACTCCGCTTTACTTAGGCCCGTCAGTTCCAACGCTAAGGCTTCCTGTTCGACAAGGCCCTCTTCCGCTACCACATCTTCATGCACCGGAGTTTGGCGGACCGGTGCGACGTCAGTCGGTTCTTCCCGCACGACGGGTTCCTGCTCGACTACCGTAACAGGTTCCTCCGACACCACCGGATCTTCGTGCACAACGGGTTCTTCTCTGACTACCACCGTTTCTTCCCGAGCAGTCCGTCGCTTAGATGAAACACGGTCTTTTAATTCAATCATTTTTTTAATAGACGGGTCATTGGGATATTTTTTCATCCTCATCACACAAGCATTGTATAACGTTTTTTCGTTATTACTTCTTGGGTCGGCATTGGAAGCGGGCCATCTGCCGTTTTCCTGCACAAACTGTTCTACTTCTTCGTAATAGCGTCTATTTGTTTCGGACACCGTCCAGTCCAAATAGGAAGTCGTTTGGTTTCTCATTTCAATTATTGCTTGAATATAAGGGTCCTCTCTGTATTGTCGCTCGCGCGGTGTAATCTTTGCACTGTGAGTTACCCCCTCAATCCAATGGCCATTCTTTTTGACATACGTCACCATTTCAAAAAAGATATCTTGGTTTTTCTGAACCATGTCTGGCCCATACAATTCAAGCGCCTGTTGGTATTTTTGGTTAAATTCTGCGTTACTCATCCCCGTCAATTCCAGTGCGTAGGAATCGTGTTCTCTTGCGGGAATATCCGTTTCCTCGGCAGGGGTTCCTTTTTTCATTTTCTTTCCTTTTGCGGAAGAAGTTGCTTTGGATTTGGTAACTTTAGATTCCTCTCTCGGTTCTGCCGCTGTTGCACCTACGTCCAAAGTGCTCGTAGATTCCCAAGCATACAAAGGCGAAAGACTGACCATATCCCTCCCGTTCCAGATAGTTCTCGTAGCGCCTAACCCAGTTGTGGCGGCAGTTCTGGCGCGGCGTTGTCTGGCAACTTCTCTATCCACTTGCTTGGTTAAATCTTGAGATTGGTCGGCCGTTGTTTTCTTTCTGCCGGGGCCCTTAGCGGCGGTCGGGCTTGCCGTTGTGGACGAAGGAGCGGGTTTAGCCCGGCGAGGTTGTTTTTTAGCCCGGGAACTATTCCCGCTAGCTGAGGCTGTGGGCTTTTTGCCGCGTTTGGGCGGTTTCGGCCCGGCATACAAAAAAGATGAACTGAAAAACACACAGGTAATCACTAAAACAAAAATACGTTTGAGTTGCACTAATTTTTTATTCATGATAACTCTCCTCTATTTTAGTGTAGAAGAAAAAGACGGCAAAAAAAAGGGCCCAAAGGCCCAATTTAAACCAGAAAAAGGGCCTAGCAAAAACTAGGCCCTCAAATTTATTTTTTCTTTTTACCACCGGACTTCGCGGGAGTGAGTTGTTTTGCTTGCGTGGGTTTGGCCTTACATTTTGCCATTAAATCTACCGGAGAAGTAATCCCCAATATATTGGGCGACGTAGCATGTACGCCCGGTTTTGCACCGACGGAAATTAAATAATCATATATTTCCCGGTTGCAAATAACGGCCGAAAGTCCCAGCGGGGTAAGTTGTTTTTGACCGGCCAAATTGGCCTTATACTCTAACATCAGAGCCAAGCGCCCTTCCTGACGAGCCAATTGAACTAAATGTTTGAGCATGGCTAAATTCTGTCTTTGTACTGCCACGTGAAACACATTTCCTTTTGCCGAGGCCTCAAACAACCGAGCGGAATTTTCCAACAAGAAGGTAACCATTTCATCTTGTCCGTTGGCTACCGCTACAAGTAGGGGCGTATCCCCCTCTTTATTCTTGTCAAACACAACGGCCTTGTTTTGCGCCAGCACGCGGCGAGCCAATTCCACATCACCATTTTGCGCGGCTTTAAAAATATCCGCATCGGTTACCGCGGCGGCTTCTTGTTGGGCACTGGGTAGTTCGCGCCCTTCCGCTTTGGCTTGGGCAATAAGCGCCGCATTGTCTTCGTCTATGACACTATTTTTAACTTCGGTAATTTCTTTTTCAAACCAGGGAAGTACGGCCTGGCGTTTTTTCTGCCGGGCAATAGCATACGGTACTAAACCGTCGTTGGCGGCCAACGTAGCATCGGCATCGGCGGCTAACAAGCGTTTGACAATGTCCACATTGCCTTTAGAAGCCGCCCAATATAGGGCCGTTTGTCCTAATTTATTTTGCGCATTGACGTCCACCGGCATCTGCATGGATTGCGGTTTTAATAATTCACGCACCACCTGCGGATGATTGTAACGCGCCGCGTAAATGAGCGCAGTATTTCCGTCATTGTTGGCCGCATTGACATCTGCCCGGTACGCCAACAGATCACGCACGCTGGGTAAGTCACCGAGCGAAGATGAAATAATCAACGGGGTATTTCCTTTCTCATTACTAACATTCGGATCCACCCCCCCCTTGAGCATGGCCAGTACACCCGTGTAGTTTTTTTTCGCACACGCACGGAATAAATAATCGCTATTTAATCCGACAGAAACTCCACTGGATAAAAACAAATCTACCAACTCCACACGTTCTTTTTCAAGCGCCAAAAACATCGGAGAATGACCATAGTTATTGACGGCATTGATATCCGCACCGGAATAAACAAGCAACTTAGCCAATTCGGAATTTTCGGTATAATACAACGCACGCAACAAGGCGGTATCTTTCGTAAAAGCATTAGTTTTATTGACGTCAGCACCGGCTAAAATGAGTTGACGCACCGCTTCCAAATTCCCCAATGTAGTGGCCACTAAAAGTAGCGGATCTCCCTTACTGTTTACAATATTTACCTTCCGCCCCAATTCCTTATCCAACATATCTAAGAATCCGGCAGTGTCCCGTTTTTGTAACAGTTCGGTTGCTTTATCAGCCAGTTCGGTAGGAGTTTGACGCACTACTAATTTTTGCGCCCCTTTGGGTTTGGAAGGGTTATACCCGCTTTTAAACGTAAATGCCACAAGCACTACCAGCGGAATAGCCGCAATGATAAGTACTAACAGGAGCGGATTCTTCGTCACAGAAGATAACGCCGCCGGCATTTTTTTTGCCGGTGGAACAGTAAAGCGAGAAGAATCTTTTTTAAATAAAGCCATACAACTCCTGCTATTTTTTAAGTTGCGTCAGCGCATTTTGGGCAGCGGCTTGCTCGGCCGATTTTTTGTTGTGCCCTTTGCCGCGGCCTAATACTTGCCCCAGTAAACTCACCTGAACCGTAAACACCTTATCGTGCTCCGGCCCGACGGTTTGAACGACTTCATACACCGGAGTTTGCGGCCCACGTTTTTGTAGAAATTCCTGCAAGATACTTTTGAAATCTTGCGCGTCTTGCGTAAGGGCTTGTGAACGTACCCACGGCAAGATAACGGCTTGTGCGGCCGAATAGCCACCGTCTAAGTACACCGCCCCAATAACGGCTTCTACCGCATTGGAAACAATACTATCCCGCTCGCGTCCGCCCGTAGCGATTTCCCCATGCCCTAACAACATAAACTTCCCCAAGGACATTTGTTTGCCCCAAAGGTGAAGATTTCGGCGGGAAACCAAATTAGACTTTATTTTAGAAAGCACCCCCTCTTCCACATGAGGGCATTGGTTGTAAATATAATCCGCAACCACGGCACCTAATATGCTATCCCCCAGGAACTCCAACCGTTCATTATGTTTTGTACGGCGGTGCTCTCCGGCAAAGGATTTATGAGTGAGTGCTTCCTGTAAAAAGTCCTTATTTTTAAAGTGGTACCCAATGATATTTTCAATATCTGTGTACACGTTTATTTTTTGGCGTTTTCTTCAATGTAAGAGATGGCTTCGCCAACAGTTTTAATTTTTTCGGCTTTTTCGTCCGGAATTTCAACATCAAATTCTTCTTCCAACGCCATGATCAATTCCACGGTGTCCAAAGAATCTGCGCCTAAGTCATTGACGAATTGGGCTTCCGGTTTTACTTGATCGGCTTCTACGCCCAATTGTTCTACGATGATGTTTTTCACTCTTTCTTGTACGTTTTCTACAGACATGTTGTCCTCCGTATTTTTTTAAAAGGGTTATCCCTTCAAATTCTACATATAAAGCCCGCCGTTTACGGCAAGCACATGCCCCGTGATGTACGAGGCGTCTTCTGAGGCCAAGAACAAAACTGCCTTGGCGATATCTTGCGCCGAAGCAAACCGCTTTAAAGCAATCGCATCCAACGCTTTGGCTTTTACATCTTCCGGCAAAGCGTCCGTCATGGCCGTTTGCACGAATCCAGGCGCCACTGCGTTTACCCGCACGTTGCGCCCGCCAAATTCTTTGGCTAATGTTTTTGTTAGCCCGATGATCCCCGCTTTACTGGCCACATAATTGGCCTGCCCGGGGTTGCCCATTTCTCCAACGACAGAAGAAATGTTTACAATGTTGCCGCTGCGTTTTTTAAACATTACTTTTAAAGCGGCTTTGGATAATAAAAATGTCCCTTTCAGGTTGACGGCAATAACATCATCCCAATCTTGTTCGCTCATGCGAACGGTCAAATTGTCTTTGGTAATACCGGCATTATTGACTAACACATCTAACGAGCCAAGTTCTTTAACGGTATTTTGAACGAACTCTTCGCACGCTTGCGCATTAGCAATATTGAGGGCTTGCGTATAAATTTTCACGCCGTAACCGGATAACTTTTCGGCGGCCTGTTTAACCCCTTCTTCACGCGTAGCGCACAAAGCCAGGTTCGCCCCCGCTTGCGCGAACGCTTCGGCCAAGGCAAAACCTATCCCGCGCGAGGCGCCGGTGATCATTACATTTTTGCCTTTAAAATCCGCCATGATTATTTTTCTCCGTGCAATTCCTGCTCAATAGTATCAAAAGTCGGTTTAAGCGCAGCCATTTTAGCGGCCACATCCCCCACAAAATCTTTTTCTACTAAACGGGAGGCTGTCTTGATAGCATTGAAAATAGCAAAAGCGTTGGATTTACCATGCGCAATAATGGCTACCCCGTTCACGCCCACCAGCGGCGCGCCACCATATACGTCCGGATTCGTGTGATTTTTAACCGCCTTAAAAGCCCCCGTGGATAATAGGGCACCTAACAAAGCCAACGGACGTTTTTTTACTTCCCGTTTGATCATTTTAATCATCGCTTTGGCAAGCCCTTCGGCGGTTTTAAGTACGATATTTCCGACAAATCCGTCGCAAACAATCACATCGGTTTCCCCGGCATTGACATCACGACCTTCCACCGTACCGCGGAAGTTCACGCCGATTTCGCGCATGTGCGGTACCGTATGTTTGACGAGCATATTTCCCTTTGTTTCTTCTTCTCCGATAGACAACACGCCAACGGAAGGCGCGGGAATATCAAACACTTTCTGCATGTAGGTGGAACCCATGACAGCAAACTGCAACAAGTGAATCGGTTTGCAATCAGCATTGGCACCGGCATCTAACAACAAACTGACGCCTTTATAAGTAGGCATCGGACTGGCAATAGCAGGACGCTGGACACCTTTAATACGACCCATACCAAACAACGCGGCCACCATCGCCGCGCCCGAGTGGCCGGCCGATACAAACGCATCGGCACGGTGCTGGTGTACCAAATCGGCACAGACGACGATACTGGCATCTTTTTTGCTGCGGCATTCCTTGGCTGGCTCCGCCCCCATATCAATGGTATTGGGAGCGTGGACAATGGACAAGCGCGCCGGTAATTTTTTATATCCCTGTGCGCGCAATTCTTGACGCAAAACTTCCTCGTTGCCAACTAGAATTACTTCCAATTTGGCATCTTTTTTAATGGCTCGTAAAGCCCCTAAAATATTGGGTTTTGCACCAAAATCGCCACCCAGTGCGTCCAATGCTATTTTCATACAGAAGGCTTATTTGGTTTCGGTGTTTTCCGCTTGGGCTTTGGCTTTCGGCGCGGCTACCACGCGGTCCTTGTAGAAACCACAAGACGGGCAAACGTTATGCGGCAAGCGCATCGCTTTGCAGTTGGGACATTCCACGAGTTGCGGAAGTTCCACTCCCGAGTTGTGCGATCTTCTCATATCCCGGCGGGAACGAGTGTGTTTTTTCTTTGGATTCGGCATTTGTTTACTCCTATTTTACTCTAGAACAATTCTAAAGAATTATTATTTAAATTTTCCTTTCAATGCGGCAAACGGCGATAAATTCTCCGGTTCACAATGACAAGGGGCTACGTTCAAATCTTGCCCGCACATCGGGCAGAGCCCTTTGCAATCCGGCTTGCAAAGAAAACGGATTTCTTCGCTTAAAGCCAAGGTTTGCCGTACAACATACATTATATCAATTATTTCCTGTTTATTGCTATAGGTTTCTAAAAATTCTTCCTCAAAGTCTTGCGTTGTCATCTTCAAACAACGCGCACATTGGACTTCGCGTTTACCGTTCACGCGGCCCTGCACTAAAATCTCGTTACTCGCTACCGAAAACGATAACTCCACCGCTACTTGGATAATGCGGTTCGGGGCTTCAAAAAGTCCGTCCAAATACTTGGCATCTAACAAGCACGAGCATTTTAAACCGCCCATACGTACGATGTCAATGGTCTTGAACTCTAAATTTTGTGGAACGTCGTAATCGTGGTAAACAGAATTTTCAGACATAGAGATATTTTACCAAATTTTCGGGGGAACAAGAAATTAGTTGAACTGTGCTTCCAATTTTTTCACGTCAATAAATCCGTTGCCTTGTTTCTCACGCGGCACACCGGGTAGTTGTACGGAAGCGGCAACAAGACTTTGTTTGATTTCATCTACGGTGGGATAACGGCCCAATTTTTTCTTGAGTCCTTCTACCGCCAGCGCCGCCGCCGCACTGACAAATCCCGCCGCGACTGACGTACCGCTCATCAGAGTATAGGTGCCGTCATTATCGGCGGTATATACTTTTTCGCCGGGGGCTATAAAATCAATTTCTTTACCATAAGTTGAATTGACGTACACACTTTTCCCGTCGGCAGCCAGAGCCCCTACCGCAATGGTGGTACTTAAATTGGCCGGATAATGTACGCCGGGATAACCAAAATTACCCGACGGGCAAACAATAAAGACGCCCGAATCATGTGCACGGTTGATCGCATTTGTCAGCGGGACGTTTCCCCCGTTGTGTACGCCGTAACTTAAATTGAGCACCGCAATTTTTTGATCGGGATGTTTTTCATTATAATCTAATAAAGTATTGATAGCGGCCGTAGCGGCTTGCGGCCCAATCAAACGACTGCCGTCGTCAATTTTATATATAAATAGTTGTGCATTCGGGGCAATACCGGTAAATTTCACACCGCGCGCACCGATAACGCCGGCAACCCCCATACCGTGATTTTTTACTGCGGCGGCAGACGCCGATTGCGTAAAATCTTGCGCTTGAATATTTTTCCCGTTAAATTCTACGTGCGGTGAAATACCGCTATCAGCAATCGCTACAATAACACCGCGACCCGTCAGTTTTTTCTGCGATGCTTCCGGGTACAGACGATACGCCCATAAATTATCAAAAGGTTGCGGCGCGGGTTTATTTTCTACACGCGAAAATTCCCCCTCCTCACTAACGCGCAAATGGCTCGGCCCGATGAACAACGTATCGGTACCCAACGCACTCTGCGCTACAAAAGGCAATAGAAACAATCCAACAAATTTAAATTTGGATAGCATAAGTTTATCCTTTTGTTTATTGTAGCAGTTTTCCGGTTGGATTAGTTAGAAGAAATACCGGACATCATTTGCTGAAATATAATGGTAAATTAAATTCAGGAGAAAAAACAGGGCCAAAAGGCCCATTTCCACCTGGGGCTTTTATCCCTCACCAAAAAGTAACGATTATTTTAGAGTAGTTCTTCCTTTTTTGTTAAACAATCCCAAAAAAGTGCTACAATACTTTTATGTTGCGCGCGTGATGTGCCGCAACAAATATCAAGTAAGGAGAAAGAAATAGCATGAAGAAAGTAGCAGTATTATTAGCTGTCTTGTTTGCTGCCGCCCCGGTATTTGCCGGTGATAACGGCATTATCAAGTTGTCTTTGTGGAATGATATCGCAGTTGCTGTACCGAACAACATCCACGATGTCCGTGGTGCCTCGTTTGGTATTGGTTCTAAAGTAGATTCCTTGTACGGTTTACAATGGGATTTCATCTACAACAATGCCCAAGAAGTACGCGGTATCAAAGCCGCTTGGTTCTATGAAACGAGTGATGTCGTATACGGTGCAGAAGGCGCGCTTGTTTCTGTCAACCGTCAAGAACTGAGAGGTTTACAAGAAGGTTTTATCAACATCGCCAAAGGCGAAGTGATTGGTGCCCAAATCGGTTTATACAACCAAGTAGAAGATTTGCATGGTGTGCAACTCGGCTTTGTCAACAATGCCCGCCACATCAGCAAAGGGTTGCAAGTCGGTCTGGTCAACATTGCCAAGAACGGTTGGTTCCCGGTCATGGTAATCGTCAACGGCCGTTTCTAATCGCTAATTCGTTTTTAGCAAAACCGCGCATGATTAAAATGCGCGGTTTTCTTTTTTGTGCTATAATATATATAGGTGAACTTGAGCAGAAGGGCGAAACCAGTAGTAAATCAAATGCCCGTTCTGACGTCACCCAGGCCAATGCCACCCGAGGTATCCTCTACCTTAATTTAGGCAGCGGCCACAGGAGAATAAATAAATGAGTAATGTATCTATGAAAGCCATGCTGGAAGCTGGCGTGCATTTTGGCCACCAAACTTCCCGCTGGAATCCGAAAATGGGCCGTTTTATCTTCGGAGAAAGAAACGGTGTCCATATCTTAGACTTACAAAAAACCGCCAAAGAACTTAAAAAAGCCTGCGCTTTTGTAAAAGAAGAAAGCAAAAAAGGTGCTAAA
>CACXER010000098.1 GCA_902766765.1 uncultured Elusimicrobium sp.
GCAGGTCTCGAAAACCTGTAAACCGCAAGGTTTCGAGGGTTCAAATCCCTCCCTCTCCGTTGAATTTTAAGGGCTCCCGCAAGGGGGCCCTTAAAATTTAACAGAGGGAGCGACAGGAACTGCTTCCTGTCGCGTCGGGATTTGAAAGGCGCAGCGATGTGCGAGTTTTGCCGCAGGCAAAGGCGAGTACCGCGATCCCGGCCTGCAGGAAAATTCCGTCAGGAATTTTACCGGAAGGCAAATCCCTCCCTCTCCGTATAAATTTAAACCCCGCAAACGCGGGGTTTTAAATTTATGGAGAGTAGAGCGATACCAACTGCTTGGTATCGCGTCGGGATTTGAAAGGCGCAGCGATGTACGAGTTTTGCCGCAGGCAAAGGCGAGTACCGCGAGCCCGGCCTATAGGAAAATTCCGTCAGGAATTTTACCGGAAGGCAAATCTTTCCCTAACATAAAAGCACCCGCAAGGGTGCTTTTTAATTGGCAGAGAGTGGAGCGATACCAACTGCTTGGTATCGCGTCGGGATTTGAAGATATGCTCCTACCTAATCTTATATCTTGTCCAGGTTGCATTGCTATTGCCAAGTTGTCCCCCGATACTTTTGCACACGTCCTGCGCATTTTGATTATTATTTTTTGCAAAACACCAAGTTTCCCCTGCTTTTCTCAGCAGGCCTCCGGCATCAAGATCCGTAAGATAGTGCAAATAGGCCAGCTCTCCCCCTTTTGTTATGTACTGAACATTAGAAAAGGAATCATACATACCTATAGTGCCAAAAGCACATTGATATTTTGAAACCGACTGTGATTGCGTCTTAGTACAAGAACCGTCTAACGGCACAGACACATCCAGTTCGTCTAAATCAGTAGCAAAATTATTATTTGCCAAAAAATAGGACTGTTGCGCTTGATACAAACTTTCTACAAGGAACATCCCCTTATGCAAATTTGCCTTCAGAACTGCTTTTTGATACTGCGGCAGGGCCACCGCCGCAAGTATGCCGATAATCAAAACTACCACTAATAATTCTATAAGCGTAAAACCTCTTAATTTGCCCGACATTACATTTTTCATAACTAACCTCTTTCTCTGCTAGATTTTCCTACACCCAAAATCTAGCAAAAAAAAAAACAATGTCAAGTTTTTTTTGTGCCTTTAAAAAAAACAACACAAACCCAAGAGGTAAGCGAAGTCCCGGCAAATAAAAGTGCGCAGAAATAACAAAAAGCGGTTCAAGGCCGTGCGCCTGCCCCCGGCAAAGAAGAAATATGCTAGAATATCTGTGTCTATTATTTCATTTATATTAGGAGGAAGGATTTATGGAAGCAACAGCCCAAGGCGGCGGCACTTTTATGTGGCTGCTACTGATGGCGGTCATGTTTATTGTGTTGATTTTTATGCCGGCCCGTTCGCAGAAAAAACGCGAGCAGGAACTAATGGCTAAAGTCAATGCGTTGCAAAAAGGAGACGGTGTCATTTTATCTGGCGGAATCGTCGGCACCGTAGCCGGATTCAAAGACAATCTGTTAGAAATTAAATTGGCGGAAGGCGTGAAAATTCACGTACTTAAAACCGCTATTGTAGGACTTGTAAAAGATTTACAGGCCGCAACTAACGAAGGAGGAGCGAAGTAATGTCTAATAAGTTAGCCGTAAAATGGGGAATTATCATCGCCATTTTACTCGGGTCGTTGTACTTGATTTACCCCAACTACAAATGGTATTCCAAACCGCTTTCGGAACGCGAAACGTTGGATACCTTGGGTGAACGCCCCAAACGCATGCTCAACTTGGGTTTGGATTTGCGCGGCGGTTCCAGTTTGCTATTGGAATTGGAAGTAGCCAAACTAAGCGGTAAAGAACCGCTTAACGAAGCCATGGCGCGCGCCATTGAAATTATCCGCAACCGCATTGACCAATACGGCGTGGCGGAAACATCTATCACCAAACAGGGCGATAAATGGATTTTGGTGCAACTGCCTGGCGTGTCCAACCCGCAACGAGCCGAAGAACTTATCGGCAAAACTGCCATGTTGGAATTCCGCATCGTTAAAAACGATACGACCGAAGCCCAAAAGGCCTTTGAGAAATTGGAAACAATGGAAAAACCGTTTGATGAGAACGGTAATTTAGTTCCGGAAGTTGCCAAACTCGTTCCGGCCGGTTCGCAAATCTTGCGCAACAAAGACGGCGGATACAGTTTAGTAACCGACAAAGCCACCGTTACCGGGGCTGACTTGGAAAATGCCCGCGTCGTTATGATGAGCGACAACGGCTACCCGGCTGTTTCGTTTACGTTTAACGCCGAAGGGGCTAAGAAATTCGGGCAACTTACCGGTGCTAATTTAAATCGCCAACTGGCCATCGTATTAGACAACACCATTCAATCGGCGCCTGTCGTGCAATCGCGCATCACCAAAGAAGGGCAGATTACCGGTTCTTTCACACCGGAAGAAGCCCGTGCGCTCGCTATCGTCTTAAAAGCAGGTGCCTTGCCGGCTCCGGTCAAAGTGATTGAAAAGAAAACCATCGGGCCGACCTTGGGTGAAGACTCCATTAAATCGGGTTTATCCGCTTCTGCCTTGGCGTTGGTACTCATCTTGTTGTTCATGATGATCTACTACAAAGCCGCCGGATTTATCGCCGATATCGCACTACTTTTAAACTTCGTGCTCACCGTAGCGATTATGAGTTACTTCTCCGCTACGCTTACGCTGCCCGGTATCGCGGGTATGATTTTGTCCTTGGCCATGGCCATTGACGCCAACGTACTTATCATTGAACGTATGCGCGAAGAAAAACGTGCCGGCAGACCCGTGTACGAAATTATCAACCTGGGCTATGATAAAGCCTGGTCCGCCATTTTTGACTCCAACATTACCACCATTATCGTCGGTGCGTGTTTGTTGCAATTTGGCACCGGCCCGGTAAAAGGTTTTGCCGTTACGCTGATTATCGGGTTACTGGTCAGTTTGTTTACCGCCGTGTTTGTTACGCGTGCGATTTACGAACTTATTTTGACTTCCAACACTAAGGAGATCAGTCTATGATGAATTTATTTCCTAAAACACATATTGATTTCCTCAAATACCGCAAAGTGTACTTTTCACTCTTTGCCGCGGTGCTCGTGGCGGGTGTGATTTGTTTCTTCACGAAAGGGTTTAATATGGGGATTGATTTTACCGGCGGCACGATGGTACAAGTGCAATTCAACGCGCCGGTGGAAATGAGCCAAGTGCGCGAAGCGTTATCCGCCACCGGGGCCAATTCCGAACTCCAATCGTACGGAAACAACGCGTTTTCCATTAGCGAAAAAAGCACCGAGCAGGAAGTGGGCGTTGTACAAGCGCGTATTGAAAAAGCGTTAGATGCTTTGAACGTACCGTACACCGTACAACAAACCAACTCCGTAGGACCGGCCGTCGGTGAAAGCATGACCGAACGCGCCTTGTGGGCGATTTTACTTTCGCTCGTGTTCATCATTATCTACGTAGCGTTTCGCTTTAGCAACATTTTGTGGGGCATCTCGGGCGTAGTAGCCCTGTTCCACGATTTGTGGGTCATGGCTTTGGCGTTTTCCATTACGGGGCGGGAAATTGACCTCGTTGTGGTAGCGGCATTTTTGACGGTAGCCGGGTTTTCTATTAACGACACCATCGTCATTTTTGACCGCATGCGCGAAAACATCCGCTTGCATCCCAAAATGGATGCGGCGGAACTCATCAATACGTCCATCAACGAAACGTTATCACGCACCGTCATTACCACGGTAACGGTGTTATTTGCCTTGTTCGTCTTGTATTTCTTAGGCGGAGAGGTCATCAACTCCTTCGCGTTTGCTATGCTCATTGGTTGTATCTCGGGCGTGTACAGCACCATCGCGCTGACCACTCCTTTGGTATACACCTGGACGCACGGCCAACTGGTTGCCGACGATACCAACCGCCCGGCAACGCAACACAACGTGGAAACGTTTGTCAACGAACAAAATCGTAAAAACAACAAACGCAACCGCAGAAACAGAAGATAGTTTATATTCCGGAGCCCCCGTAGCGGGGGCTCCGCTGACTGTTTACCCAAATGCCTCACGGGGCATTTATGCAAAGAGTTAGCGTATGCGAAAAATCAAACGTTTTAAAATTACCCCCCGCCAAAAAGAAATTCTGCGCCGCTTGTTACGCGGCGGCGGACTGTTGCGCCAGGCGGGATTTACTACCGAACTGGAAGTTACCAAATATATTTTAGAAGGATTTGCTACCTTAAACCCCGGCGTGGTATACGAGTTTAACCAAGATGCGCATTGGGAGTTAGACAACAATAATGCCGTGCACAAAGAAATGTTCAGTGCGTGCGCCGTTACGCTGGGCCCGGCCTTGCAAGAATGGGTAGAAAAAGCCAAAGCCAACAGCCCGGCGCGGGAAATTGTGGCGGGCACAGTAGCGCTGGAATTTCTAAAAAGTGCCGTTAGTTTTGTTACAGACCTCGTGCGCGAACAAGCCGAAAAAGAAGAATATGAATCGCTGGATCCGCAATTTATTTACTTACCGCCGTTTAGCACGGCGGCCGCGCCTAAACTCCTGCGTGAAGCCGTGCGGTTAGAAAAGACGTTGGCTGAAAAAACATTGCCCCTTATTTTAGAAAAATTAAATGCCGAAAAGGTAGAAATTTCCTTGCAAGAAAACGCGTTAGTGCCCTTTTACACGACGGTGTTTTTAGTGCCGTGGCAGAAAGCGCGTAAAAAAGGGAAAAAATAATATGGCTAAAAAAACCACCCAATATAACGATTGGAAACACGCGATTGTATCGTCCTTTGCCTATTATTATTCCGTATTCTTAGGTTGGACGACGCGTGTATATTGGTTCAAAACACCGGAAGCCGAACAATTAGAGAAAGACGGAGCCGTCGTCATTTATGCTATTTGGCACAACCAACAACTTTTCTTATTATACCCTTACCGCAAACGCAAAGTAGCCGCGCTCATCAGCCAATCCAGCGACGGCGAATATATTGCACGGTGCTTGCCGAAATTCGGCATGCTGGCCGTACGCGGCTCCAGCACACGCGGCGGAACACGCGCCCTTATTAAATTACTCCAGGCCGCGCGCGACGGGTATTGCCCCATGCTTACGCCCGACGGCCCAAGGGGACCCATTTACAAAGTCCAACCGGGGATTTTATTTCTGGCCAAAAAAACCGGACTTCCGATTATTCCCGTCGGCTCAGCACTGAGCCACAAATTCAAAGTGCGTTCCTGGGATAGAATGCGTGTACCGCTTCCGTTTGGCAAAACCGCTCTTTGCTACGGCGAAACCATCCATGTAAAAGACGACGCGGATATGCCCCGCGCCGCCCAAGAATTAGAAAAGCAATTAAACCTAATGACCGACAAAGCCGAAATGTTTATCAATAAGAAACATTTTGACCCCGCTATACAAGAGAAGTAGAACCCGCTTAATTATATCGATAGGTATTTACAACTTTATGTCCGGTCGGCGTAGAAACATTGTAACCATTTCCCGTACCGATAAAAGTGCCCTTGCTTGCACATAAGCTGTTGGCCGTTGAGTCTGTGATCTCGGCTGAACACCAATTATAATATTCGGAATCCTCAAATGCTATCAAGCGGTACAAAGAACCGTTCAATAGTCCACAAGATATATGCGCGATTTGATAATCGCCTTCCGCCGCTCCTAAACAGCAGTACATATCGTTCACTTTTCGGCAGTCGTTAGCAGTAGGAGTCGCCACCGTTCCCATGGGGCTAATAGCCAATTCGTCAAATTCAGAGGGCCAAGCACCCGCTGCCAAGTGATAGACCTCTGCTGCTTGCACATATTCTTTAGCCAACAATTCCAATTTAGCATACCGGCTTTTATACACGGCTTTTTTATATTGCGGGAGCGCCACACTTGCCAAAATCCCAATGATTAAAACTACGACTAATAATTCAATTAGCGTAAACGCTTTTACATTTAAAACCGTTGGCAAACAACTTTTCTTTTGCATAAACAGCCCTCCACAGGAATTTAACATACACAAATTCTAGTAAAAAAACCGATATCAAGTCACTTTTATATTTTTCCAAGCGACTCAACGATATATTATTTTGTCCACATTTCGTGTAGGCCGGCTTCCAACGTAATTTGCGGTTCAAAACCGAGCGCGCGGATTTTAGAAATATCCGCGGAAGATTCATGCACATCGCCCGGACGTTTGGGGCGAAACACCCGTTCTAAGGATCGTCCGGTTACTTTTTCTATCATACTAACCAATTCTAAAAGTGTATAGGTGTGACCGGAGGCCACATTGTAAATTTCCCCCGCCACCCCATGCGCAACGGCCAGCAAATTGGCTTGCACTACGTCGTGCACGCTTACAAAATCACGCCCTTGTAAGCCGTCCCACTCAATTTCCAACGGTTTATTTTCGCGGGCTCGTTGCATAAATTTCGCAATCACCGCCGCATACGACGCATGCGGATTTTGCCGAGGACCAAACACATTAAAATAACGCAAGATAACGGTATCCACTCCGTACTCTTTAGTATATCGTTGGCAGAGTTCCGTAGCGGCTTGTTTGCTGTGCGCATAAGGCGATTGACAATCCGGCGGCGTACTTTCTTTATACGGATAATCCGGCCGCGTACCATACACAGCCGCCGACGATGCAAACACCACGCGTTTCACGCCGTTTTGGCGGGCGGCCTCTAATACATGTTGCGTGCCGGTTATGTTGATATGCGCAGTTTCTTCCGGCTGGGCTACCGACTCAGCCACCGAACCAAGTGCCGCATGATGCAAGATATAATCTACCCCTTTACACGCATGGGCGACTTCATCAGCGCAACAAACATCCCCGCGCACAAAACAAATTTTATCTTGCAGTGACGATAGATTTTGCAAGTTTCCATTTGATAAATTATCCAACACCGTTACGCGGTGCCCCAACGTCGCCAATGCACACGCCAAGTGCGAGCCGATAAACCCGGCTCCACCCGTAATTAGGAAATGAGAAGGAGGTAAATTAACTTGCATAATTTATTAAATTATACCTTATTTGCCGGAGTTATCGTCGCAATCTGCCACCAGCCGGGTAATAAATAGTATAATAGATATAGTTGTTATTATAACCAAAGGAGTGTGTATGGATATTCATGCATATACGGCGGACTTTTTAGAAGCCCAAGAGAAAAAGAATCCCGGCCAAAAAGTATTTTTACAGGCCGTCAAAGAAGTAGTCAGCACGTTGCACCCGGTGTTGGAACAAAACCCGGTTTACATTAAAGAAAAGATTTTGGAACGCTTGGTAGAACCCGAACGCATCATCATTTTCCGCGTACCGTGGCAAGATGACAAAGGCGAAATCCACGTCAACCGCGGCTACCGCGTTCAATTCAACAGCGCCATCGGGCCGTATAAAGGCGGTATCCGCTTTCATACGTCCGTTACGCAAGACTCGCTGAAATTCTTAGCGTTTGAACAAACCTTCAAAAACAGTTTAACCACGCTTCCCTTGGGCGGCGGTAAAGGTGGCAGCGACTTTGATGCTCGCGGCAAATCCGACGGCGAAGTAATGCGCTTTTGCCACTCGTTTATGAACGAACTCTATCGCCACATCGGTTATCACACCGACGTACCGGCGGGCGACCTGGGTTGTGGGGCGCGCGAAATCGGCTACATGTACGGCCAATACAAAAAACTGACTGACGTTTTCACCGGCACCTTTACCGGTAAAAAACCGAATTGGGGCGGCAGTCTCTTGCGTCCGGAAGCCACGGGCTACGGTGTAGCGTATTTCACGCAAAATATGCTTGCTACCAAAAACGACAGCGTAAAAGGAAAAACCTGCATTGTGTCCGGTACCGGTAACGTAGGTGTTCACGCCATTGAAAAATTGACCGAACTGGGCGGCAAAGTAGTCGGCTTTATGGACTACGACGGCAGCGTGTACGATAAAGACGGCGTAGATGCTGAAAAACTCGCCTTCTTAAAAGACCTCGTATTTGTGCGCCGCGGCAGTTTGAAAGAATACGTCAAAAAATTCCCCAAAGCCGAATTTAGACCCGGCAAAAAAACGTGGGATATTCCGTGCGACATCGCTTGTCCGACGGCTTGCGAAAACGAACTCTTGGGCGAAGATGCCAAAACGTTACTTAAAAACGGTTGCAAATGCGTCTGCGAGGGCTCTAATATGCCTTGCACACCCGAAGCCATTGAAGCGTTCCAAGCCGCGGGTATTTTGTACTCCCCCGGTAAGGCCTCTAACGCCGGCGGCGTGGCTGTGTCCGGCTTGGAAATGACGCAAAACTCCATGCGCCTCTATTGGACGCGCGAAGAAGTGGACCAATACCTCCACCGCATTATGAACAGCATTCACAACAGTTGTTTGGAAGCGGCCGAAATGTACGGCATGAAAGGCAACTATATGGCCGGCGCGAACATCGCGGGCTTTAAGAAAGTAGCCGACTCCATGTTGGACCAAGGGTTGGTATAAGCAGTAAATGCTAAAAGATTAGATGTAAAAACTCCCGCTCGTTTGAGCGGGAGTTTTTAATTACAAGGTATAAACAGTACACGCGCCAATAGCACAACCAGTAGTATTTATAGGATTTTTTCCTCCTAAACTCTTGCACACCTGGTTAGCCACCTTATCATTTTGTTTGGCATGACAAAGACGAACATCTGCATTTGAAGAAGAA
>CACXER010000099.1 GCA_902766765.1 uncultured Elusimicrobium sp.
ACTTTTATTTTCCATATATACCCCTCCACAGGATTTTAATATACGCTTATTAAAGCAAAAAAAAAAAACAAAGTCAAGCCCTTTTTATTTTCACGACGGGAAACAATAGAAAAAGAAACGGCCCAAACAGTATGTTTGGGCCGTCATTAGTGTCTATTGCGAATTATAACTGATTATTTAGACAAGTGTTTGGACAAGTATTTGCTCATGTCAAACATGCTGATTTGTTTTTTGCCTTCAAAAATCGGGGCCAATTTCGCGTCCGCATTGATCATGCGTTTATTGGTTTTATCTTGAAGACCGTTCTTCTTGATATAGTCCCACATTTTTTTGACAACTTCGGTGCGCGGCATCGCCGCAGATCCTACTACCGCCGCCAATTCGGCGCTGGGAGTTAAAGGTGCCATAAATTTTGCATTTGCTTTTGCCATAATAAATTTCTCCTATTTAGTTTAATTTTCTCTATTCTAGTATATTTGGGGGCAGTTGTGTGAACTACCCCCGTAAAACATTACGCGGCTACTTTTACTTTCGGCGCCGCGGCCAATACTTCTTTCGTGCAGCCGGCTTCGTATTTTTTGAAGTTCTCAATAAACGACTGGGCAAGTGCTTCGTATTTTGCCATATAGTCTTTTTTATCGGTCCACAAATTGATGGGGTTCAAAATTTCCGAAGGTACGCCTTCGCACGAAGTCGGGATTTGGAAACCGAAAACCGGGTCTGTGATGAAGTCCACTTTCGCCAATTTTCCATCCAACGCCGCGTTTAACAAGGCACGCGTATATTTAATGCTAATACGCTTGCCTACGCCGTACGGGCCGCCAATCCAACCGGTGTTGACGAGCCAGCAATCCACATTATGCTCTTTGATTTTCTTTTTCAAGAGTTCGGCATACACCGACGGGTGCAAGGCCATAAACGGCCCACCGAAACACGTAGAGAACGTGCTGGTCGGTTCTTTGACGCCTTTTTCCGTACCGGCTACTTTGGCGGTATAACCGCTGATGAAGTGGTACAACGCTTGGTCCGGCGTGAGTTTAGAAATAGGCGGCATGACCCCAAACGCATCGCACGTCAAAAAGATGATGTTTTTGGGATGTGTGGCGCGTTTAGACGCTACCGCGTTATCAATAAAGTTGAGCGGATAGCACGCGCGGGTATTTTCAGTCAAGGTATCGTCGTCTAAATTCAGTTTACCCGTTTGTGGGTCAAATACGACGTTTTCCAGCACAGTACCAAAACGTTGCGTGGTGGAATAAATTTGCGGTTCGGCTTCTTGGCTTAAGTGAATTACTTTTGCGTAGCAACCGCCTTCAAAGTTAAACACGCCCTCGTTGTCCCAACCGTGTTCATCGTCGCCAATGAGCCCGCGGGTAATATCGGCTGACAAGGTCGTTTTACCCGTGCCGGACAAGCCGAAGAAAATCGCGCTGTCGTTTTTGCTTCCTACGTTGGCCGAGCAGTGCATTGTCATAATGCCCTTTTGGGGGAGCAGGAAGTTCATAATGGTAAACAACGCTTTTTTGTTTTCCCCGCCGTATTCGCTACCGATGACGAGCACCAACTTTTTAGCGAAGTTGATTAAAATGGCCGTTTCGGAAACAGTACCGTCGGTGGACGGATCTACGTGCATTTTGGGCAAGCAGATAAGCGTGAACTCCGGCACAAAAGATTTAAGTTCCTCTTTGGCCGGCTCAATAAACATATTTTTGACAAACAAGTTAGACCACGCACATTCCGTAATAGCACGTACTTTCAAGCGGGAAGCCTCGCTGGAACCCACATAGGCATCACGAACAAAGAGGTCTTTGTCAGCGACATATTTTTGCACTTTGGCAAAAATTTTATCAAAGTATTCGGCTTTAATACCTTTATTGCTTTTGCAATAAAAGAGTTTGCCTTCAATTTCCGGTGTTTCCACAAAATAGCGGTCGTTTGGGCTGCGGCCGGTATGTTTACCGGTGCTGACGCACAGCGGGCCACCGTATACTACGTTACCTTCTTCGCGTTTCAACGCTTCTTCGTACAAGGCAGGCGTGGAGTAGTTCCAAAACACATTTTTTGTTGTGCTAATGCCTGCATTTTCCAAACCAAAATCCGGTTTAAAAAAGTCCGGTGTTGCTTTTATTGTTTTCATTTAGTCCCTCTTAAGAATTTTGTCCCCTGCTTTTAACTCGTTGGGTTGAGTTTTATCCAGCGCCCAGCGAATGCGGCGTACGCCCTCTATAATAGAGGCCTTATCCGCACAATAACTGATGCGCAAATACCCGTCGGCGCCAAAGGCCACGCCGGGCACTACGGCTACTAAGGCTTTCTCCAACAAGAACTGCGCGAGTTCCGCTGAAGACTTGTTATAGTAACTGAAATCTACAAACGAGTAGAATGTTCCCGCCGGTTTTTGCACCTTAATATGCGGGATTTTTGCTACTTCTTCCAAAAGCGCGTTGCGGTTATCTTCCAACACGCGGCACATATCGGCAATACAACTTTGGTCGCCGTTTAACGCAGCAGCCGCCGCCGTTTCGGAAAGATCGCTATTGCACGACGTACTTTGCGCTTGCATACGACCCATAGCCGCAATTAAATCGGTGCGTTTAGATACCGCCCATCCAATACGAAGTCCCGTTAAACCATAGAGTTTGGAAACCCCGTTGATAATAACGATATTTTTACCTTCCTTGGCATACGCGCACGGATTAGGCACTTTATTTCCTTCAAAAACGAGTTGGTGGTAAATATCATCCAACACGAGGAAAATATCATTCTTCTCGGCAAATTCCACAATCGTTTTGACAAATTCCGCGCTATAGATTTGCCCCGAAGGGTTGCACGGACTGTTGAGCAAAATGGCTTTGGTTTTAGGCGTTACCGCATCCAAAATTTGTTGGGTGCTGACTTGCAGGCCTTCCGTCGGACGCACGCAAACGGGTTTACCTCCGGCCATTTTAATCATTTCCGGATAACTGACCCAATAGGGTGCGGCGAAAATCACTTCGTCGCCTTCGGTTACCGCGGCGAGTAAAAAGTTAAATAACGCTTGTTTAGCCCCGGCACTCACCAGTACGTTCGCCGGTTCTACGTTCCAACCGTACATTTTTTGCGTATATCCGATGACGGCTTTTTTCATCGCCGGGGTACCGGATGACGGGGAATATTTAATCTTGCGAGTTTTAGCTTGCGCAATAATGGCATCTACCGCGGATTGCGGAGCCGGATACGTCGGCTCACCGCCGCCCAAGTGGATGACGGGCTCACCGGCGGCTTTTAAGGCACGCGCGGCAGCGTTGATTTTTAAGGTTGGGGAATCCCCAATCAAAGTTGCTAATTTACTAAGTGTTGTAGCCATAATTCTCCTTATGTTTCTATTGTACCATTTAATGATAGGGAATGTTTAGAGTTGCGCCAGTTTGTCTGCCAGCGGGTTAAGCGCCTCTTCGCGCACGGTCTCCACTTGCCCCTCATCTATAGCATGAGCCACGGCAGGATTTAACGGCAAACGCACGAAGACGGGAATCGCAAATTCTTGCGCCGTTTGTTGGACCTTAGACGGCCCGAAAATTTCCAATTCTTTGCCGCAGTCCGGACATTTTAAGTAACTCATATTTTCCACGAGCCCCAATATCGGCACATCCATTTTTTGTGCCATTTTGACGGCCTTTCCTACGATAAGTTGCACCAAATCTTGCGGCGAGGACACCATAATAATGCCCTCTATCGGAAGCGATTGAAAAACGGTCAGCGTTACATCCCCGGTACCCGGCGGCATATCTATAAATAGGTAGTCAATATCTTTCCAAATCACATCAGTCCAAAATTGCTGTACGGTTCCCGTAATAAGTGCCCCGCGCCAAATGACCGGTTCAGTTTCATTTTCCAGTAATAAGTTGAGCGACATCACTTGCACGCCGCTCGTGCTGGTTACGGGATAAATACCGTCCTGGTCGCCTTGGGCACGTTCATGAATACCAAACATTTTGGGAACGGACGGCCCCGTAATATCGGCATCTAAAATACCGCATGAGAAACCGCGGCGCGTCATTTCAGAGGCGAGCAGCCCGGTAACAAATGATTTGCCCACCCCCCCTTTACCGCTGACTACGCCGATAACATGTTTAATACGGCTAAGCAAATGCGGTTTAATTTTAGGTATTTCGTTAGAACGACTGGAACAATTTGCGCCGCAGTTGGCGCAATCGTGTGAACAATTTTCTGCCATGATTCCCCCCCTGAGAAGTATATATAGTATTATAGCAAATAGGGTTTTTTACAAAAAAGACTTGACAAACCAAAAAAAAAAACAATAATAGAGTGTCAGACAAAAAACAACCAGGAGCAAACAACATGAAAAACAATCAAGCATTTACGCTTATAGAATTATTAGTGGTAGTTTTAATTATCGGCATTTTAGCGGCGGTAGCGCTGCCACAATATAAACGGGCAGTGCTCAAAGCGCGTTTAACGCAGATGATTACATACATGGACGCACTTAAAAAAGGCGCGGAACTGTATTATATGGCTAATGGACAATACCCTAATGATGTCACGGTCTTGGATATAGATATTTCGGGAACAGCGGTTAGGTTGGGCCAGTCTCAAAGAATTACACAAGGAACAACCGTTGCGGCCACTTTCGCAGATGGTACGGAATGTGCCGTATCGGTGGCATGGACGGCGTGTATTGATGATGATTTTTATCTCTTCCGGTTACACGATTTTTATACCTGGTCCAATAATCTTCTTTCGCACGGCTTACTTTGCCAAGGCCGAAAAACAGATGCCAAAAAAGTATGCGCCTCCTTATCCAGTGAACCCGGGGCGGACGTAGACGGTAACGGAAATTTATATTACCGAATTGGCAATTAAATCCCGACGGGAAGAAACAAGTTGACGTGTTAGGAATGAGGGAAATTTGGTATAATAAACACAGATATTTGGGCCAGCCACTCGGCGCAAGTATAATTGGAGAGGTGTGTGAGTGGTTGAAACAGCAGGTCTCGAAAACCTGTAAACCGCAAGGTTTCGAGGGTTCAAATCCCTCC
>CACXER010000100.1 GCA_902766765.1 uncultured Elusimicrobium sp.
GTTATTGTCAATTTCCACGCATTTTACTTCAATAATGTCGCCGATGTGCAAGACATCTTCAACTTTGTTAATGCGGTGTTTTTCAATTTCGGAAATGTGCAACAGACCGTCTTTGCCGGGCAAGATTTCTACAAACGCGCCAAAGGGTTGAATAGAAACCACTTTGCCTTTGTAGATTTTGTTGACTTCGGCTTCGGCCGTCATCATTTCAATTTCGGCTTTGGCTTGGTCTAACTTGTCGGCATTGGCGGCGGCAATCGTTACGGTACCGTCTTCATCAATGTCAATTTTCGTATCGGTCGTTTCGGTAATACGTTTAATGTTTTTACCGCCAGGACCGATTAAAGCGCCGATTTTGTCAACCGGGATGCGCAGTTTGAAAATGACCGGCGCATAGCGGGAAACATTTTTGTTCGGCTCAGCAATTGTTTTTTCCATGTGGTCCATAATAAACATGCGGCCTTCGGTCGCTTGTTTAATGGCTTGGCGCAACACATCCAACGGAATACCCGTTTTAAGTTTTACGTCCATTTGGAACGCCGTAATACCTTTGCGAGAACCGGTCAGTTTAAAGTCCATATCGCCGAGGTGGTCTTCCAACCCCATAATATCGGACAATACGACAAATTTGCCGTTTCCGCTGATAGCACCCATGGCAATACCCGAGCAGGCCGATTTCATCGGTACGCCCGCGTCAAACAAGGCGAGAGACCCGCCGCAGACGCTGGCCATAGACGAGGAACCGTTAGATTCCATAATATCGGATACCACGCGAATCGTGTACGGGAATTCTTCTTCCGACGGGATAAGCGGCAAGAGCGCGCGGCGCGCTAATTCCCCGTGGCCGATTTCGCGGCGGCCCGGAGAGCGATCCGGTTTGCATTCGCCGGTAGCAAAACCCGGGAAGTTGTAGTGCAACATAAAGCGTTCGTAAGAGGTTTCGTCCAACCCTTCTACCATTTGTTGGTCATCGGGCGTGCCGAGCGTAGCGACCGCTAACGATTGCGTTTGACCGCGCGTAAACAAGGCAGAGCCGTGAGCGCGGGGCAACAACCCCACCATGGAACTGAGCGGGCGGATTTCGGTCGGTTTGCGGCCGTCTACACGCACGTTTTCGTTAAGTACCATGTTGCGGGATTCTTCGTACATAATGTTTTCCAGCGCAATACCGGCATAGACAGCAGCATTGTCGCCATACGTAGCCGTCAATTCTTCCGTAAAGGATTTTTTGAGTTCGGCTACTTGTTTATCGCGGGTTTGTTTGTCGCTAAACGCGTGCAAGATTTGTTTGGCGGTTTCGCGGAATTTGCCGTTGGCTAAGTCCGTTACTTCTTGCGGGAGTTTTTCAACGACGTATTCAAATTTCGGTTTACCGGCGAGTTCGCGCAATTTAAGTTGCGCATCGCACATTTTGTCAATTTCCGGCTTGGCGGTTTCCATCGCTTTGATGATGGCTTCTTCTTCTACTTCCTTGGCGCCACCTTCTACCATCAAAAGACCTTGTTTGGAGCCCGCAATCACGAGGTCCATATCACATTCTTCGTGTTGGTCTTTAGTCGGGTTGACGATGTATTGTCCGTCTTTGCGGCCGATGCGTACAGCGGCTACCGGCTCATTAAACGGAATGTTGGAAATCACAAGCGCGGCCGAGGAAGCGAGCACGGAAATAATATCGGCATCGTGTTTATCGTCGCTGGAAACAACCATCGCGGTAACGTTGGTTTCACAGGCGAACCCTTCCGGGAAGATCGGGCGCAAGGTGCGGTCAATAATGCGGGAAGAAAGCGTTTCTTTTTTGCTGGCTTTTCCTTCGCGTTTGAAAAAACCGCCGGGGATTTTACCCGCGGCATACGTTCTTTCTTTATAGTTGACCGTTAAGGGCATAAAGTCGGAAATGCCCGGTTTTTGTTCTTTGGTGGAAACGGCCGTAGCAAGCACCATGGTTTCGCCCAAGGTGGCCATGACGGCACCGTCAGATTGTTTAGCGATTAAACCGGTTTGCAATTTAATCGTTTGTCCACCGACATTGACTTCCACCGTTTGGATGTCAAATTTGTGGTTGAAATTTTCCATTTAATTTTCCTATTTTCTCAGTTTAAGTTCTTTGGTAACGGACTGATATTTTTCAAAATCAGAGCGTTTCAAATAAGCCAGCAGGCGTTTGCGTTGGCCGACGAGTTTGTTGAGGCCTCTTTCGCCCGCAAAGTCTTTCGGGTTAGATTTGAGGTGGTTAGAGATATAAGCAATCCGTTCCGTAATGAGCGCGATTTGCACAGCGGCAGAACCGGTGTCAGTCGGGTTGGTTTGGAATTTGCTGATGATGTCTTTTCTGTCTTTCAATGAAAGTACCATTGTTTTTTACACTTAGGGCTGCAACCTAACGACCAAGCCGCATTTATCCTAAAAACGACCGAGCCGCAGCGGAGCCCTTCTCCTTTTTTAATTTTATCGTACAAATGTACCTATTTATTATAACAAATTATAATCCCTAAAACATAGGTTCAGGCCCCGAAAGCGTAAACGAACGCATATAATCGTCCATATACGTTCCGAAAAGAGTACGGTAAATCCGTAATATTTGGTGCGGTTTTTTATTTTTTACGAGTCTGCTCGCTTTTAAATCCAACGCATATCCAATGTCCGGTTCTCCCTCTCCTGTAGGCGGAATCTTTTCAATATGCAAGTGCAAATTCCCACGCTCAAAATCCACCTGGGTCTTATCGTTGCGGATTTCAAATTCATGCGCACCCATACGTACAGCAAACCCTTCCGGTACCATGGCCCCAACCACTGTTTCAATTTCTTGGGCGGTAACCCCCGGATATAACCGCAAGCCCGTTACCAAACCATTTTGCTCAACAAACGTGATGTTTTTGCGGGGTAAGGCTAAGGCGGCCTTCACTTGCTCGACCGGCAAGCCATGAATTTTAAGAATCCTATGAAAATCTTGTGCTTGCGGAAAGGCGGGGTCGCGCCCCCGGAACGTCACGTAAGCCAACGTTCCGTCCTCTTGCGGCCCTAATTTCATTTGGGACAATCGGGCTATGACTTGATACATGGCGTCATCTACGGTGCCGTTATTCATCGCTGCATGGATAGCGTCCAGGGCTTTATTGGTTCCCAACATACCCACAAAATAACCTTGGTTTCGGGTCAACCACTCCGGGAAATCCACAATTAAATCCCATGCGCCCGGCTCGCTATTGACTTGTGCATGCGTCACATTCCACGGAATACGCCCGTAAGAAAGCAATTGCATCTGTGCTCGGGATAAATTTTGCAACTGTTGAAGTTTTTCGCTGGAAAGGTCTTGTGGCTCATCGCTGGCCCGTTGTAAAAAGGTATTTAGAGCTTCGTGCAAATGAACTTCAAAATATTCTGCCACCGTGTACTCGCGAGTAGTTTTACCGGGAATAGCAGAGCGGGGCATGCGCCCGTTTTTACGATGGAAAGAGTCCAGTTGATGTAACACCTGTTTGAGCGAGGTATGTTTTATCATAAACTGTTGCAAGTGAAGTAAATCTTCATTTTCCTCCACTTCTTTGGCTGTAACCCTACTTAACACTTGATAAATACGTTGGCGCAACTGGGTTTCCCGCAATTCGGGTAGTGTATATTTCTCAACGGGCGTATTGGGAAGCGCAAAACGCGGCAACGCACCGTTTTTTTGATAAAACTGCTCTACGGCATGCAATAAAACTTCCGGGGAAGTATCCTCGTTAAATCCATTTGCTTCGGCCGTCTGCAATGCATGTTTTAAACGGCTGGCCTCCATTTCACGCGATAATGACATGCGTAATTGGTAAATGGGTAGGAGGGATTGCTTGTCCCACACTAATTGTTTTCTGTATTCACCCGCTTGCGGAGAATACAATTCATTATCGCCTTGCCAATCCAACCGCTCAAACCGTTGTCTCACTTGTTGCATAGTAGGCAATTTGGTTCTCGGTTTTTTATACCTGGGCATTCCCCGTTCCGTTCTGGGTAAATTTTTTACTCTTCTATACCACGGACGGCGTTGAGAAAAGCCCACCTCTTCCCCAAACAATACCCCTAAAAACACGAGCACAATAATACTGACCAAACGACGTTTCATTGGTTTGCCTCTTGTTTATTATATAAAAATTACAAATCTCCTCCGGAAGGCGCAAGCGTTTGAACAAGCGGGTCTTGCGGATACAACTCTAACAATTTGTGAATTTTGGTATACAACACGTATTCATCGTGATTCCTGGAACGAACAGATGGATAAGATCCTTCGTGTGTTTGGCGAAAGTTTTGTAATTCGTCTGCCAAACGGGCAACTTTCTGTTCTAATTGTTGCCGGCGAACTTGCCTGATACGTTCCTTGTCGGCACTTTTTTTGGCTAATTTCTTTAAATTTACCATGTGATGGGTGGATGGTTCATCTGGATGACGTTGAATAAAATAATGAATTCGTTTAGCAAGTAATCGCTCGGCGTCGTCTAAAGAAGAAAGCGAAGGCCACCGATTCTGACTGCTTACCAAAAATTGTCCCAACGCTTGTTGTAAAGTTTTTCCACGAATAGAGATCGAGCCCACCACACGTCCGGTTTGGGTAACCTGGTGGGTAGCCCGTAATTGAATAACGGGTTCAAGTGCCGGATGATTGGGATAACGAGTAATCAGTTTTTGAGCGACTTGATATAGGTGTTTTTCGGCTGGATCGGTTGACGCGGAAGAGGGCCATTTTCCCCCCGATTTTTGCAAAAATGAATTCATTTGGGCTAGTAGCATTTGGGATTGTTGGTTCGCACTGGGGCGCACGGTGGAACCGGACGCATGCTCTTTTAAATCTTGCAACTGTCGAGTTGCTGGGTTTTCGCTATCGCGCTCGAAGGTGTGGACTATTTGTTGATAAAGTTGTCGTTCTACCGGATCACCCGAATGAGCAGACGGCCACAGACCGTCATGTTTCTGCATAAATTGTTGAACTTGCACCAACAGATTTTCCGTTCTTACGGTAATATCCGTCCGCACGGTAGTTCCTTGTGCCTGTTGCCGCAACAACTGCAATTGGCTAACCAGCGGACTGGTCGGATGAAGTTTCATAAACATACGAATTTTGCCCTGCAGGGCTTTTTCTTGCGGGTTATCGGAACTGGCCGAGGGCCAACAATTATTGTGTGCTTGTAAAAATTGTTTTACTTCGGATACTAGTTGGATTCCGCGGGCATTTTCCCCCAATCGCGACGTACTGCCTATGGACACTTGTCTCCAATCTTGCATATCTTGCACCAACTTGGTTTCCGGATGACGCTTAAACAAATGACTGACATCCCTATATAGAATCCCTTCCGGCGAGTTAGGTAACGAAGAAGATGGCCAGCGGCCTTGATGTTGCAGCAAGAACGTTTCCAACGTAATTCCTTTTAAAGAATGGCCCAAATTGCGTCCGGCGAATAAAAAACTCCATTGGGCTTGCGAAAACGAAATACCCTTGTTACGTAAGACTGTTTCCAATTCAGATGAAAAAATAGATGCATAATCCCAATCTTCGCCCGGTATCAATGTGGTATTCCCTGTTGCATCCCGGTGAAAAAACAGATCGTCTGTTTGCGTCAATGCCTGTTGAATTACTTTTATTTCATCGTGGGAAAAACGGGCCGATAAATGGTGGTATAAACTCGGAGACCAGAGCGATAACAACTGACTTCCGGTCTGAACATGAAAATCCGCCAAAAAAAGATCCTGGGTTTGTTGAGCATGAATCAAAGCCGCCCTTTCCACCTCATTAGTAAGGGAATGTGACTTCGGTGCCTTACGCGTTTTTTGGGTGGGTCTTCGCGCCTGATGCCCCCGATGTGCATACGGTTTTTTGCCCACGGGTTTACCACCCATTTTTTGCGCCGTCGCAAAAGATATTCCCAAACTGATACACAGAATAATCAAACAAAGTTTCTTTATCAACATGTTATTCCCTTGTTGGCATTTTGAGTCCGTACTGTTTCCAAATTTCAGCCACACCATGCACGTGTTCATCCGCCAAATCACCCGTTCTGAGCACCGCCCTTGCCGCGTGATATAGCGGTGTACCTGCGGTAAATTTCTCGTGTCCTTGGGCAACATATTCCACCAGTTCTCGGTGTACCTGCTCCGGGGAACGCCCCACTTTTAGCCGGTGGTTTTTCCACAAATTGACCAGGTCTATTTCATCCGGCGTAAGCGGGGTATCTTTTCGCATGATTTTATGGATGGCTTGATATAATGCTCCTTTATGCGGCGAATAGGTTGCAGTGGTTAAATACGCGGTCAAATCATTAAAAAGATCTTTGGCGGAACGTATTTGCGGGCTCACACTTTTACGTTGACGGTGCTGTTCTACCCATGCTTTAATTTGTTTGGTATCGGGATCGTCCGGATATTTTTTGATCATGGATTTAATGGCCTGATCTAACCCGCTCCCGTGCGGCGGCATTTGGTTATCATGGTCCCGTAAATATGTCTCAAACTCTTGCCGCACTTGCGCGGGAGTCCGTTGTGTAACCTTTTTCTTTTTAACCGCAAATATATTTTGTATGGCCAGTAAATCCGCATCTTGCGTAGGGCCAAGCCCTAACCGATATTCCGCCGAAGCGCGCAACGGATGATGTTGCTGTGGGATATTGCCCCCGTTTTCTGCCATATATTTTAAAATTCCTTCATGCAATTGCTTATTAGAAAGGGCACGTTTGGCTACTTGGGTAAATTGTCCCGGATTATTTAGTTTAATCCGTTGGCGGGCAGCCTCGCGCACGTGAGCCAAATGTTGCTGCCATAACTCTCGCAAGGCTTGTACATCTTCATCTTGGCTTGTTTTGTTCTCGCGCAATACACGCGGAATTGCCTGCATCATTGGATCTTTAACCGGTGGATATGCTCCGTTGTGTTCACGTAAATATTTTTCCAAATCTAATCGTAAATTTTTGGGATCGCGCTTCCCTTGAATAGCGTACTGGGTAAGTAATGCAATAACGGCCTGCACATCGGGGTCATTCGGGTCGCCGGTGGCACGCACCTGTTCGGCCCGACGGCGAATGGGTGTATTACTTACAGGTAGACTATGATTCGTATTTATATATGTCTCCAGTTCCGTCCGGACGCTACCAGCCGTACGCCGTTTGTGATATAAATTTTCCGCAAGTAGTTGGGCCAACTCATGTACAGCCGGGTCGTTCGGATTTCCCTTTTGAACAGCATACCGCGCCCGTTTACGCAACGAACTGGCCGTCGGGGGAAGGGCATGATAGAAAGAAATATGTTGGTTTAACTCCGCCAGTACGTGAGCGGCTTTACTGTTTGCAAATTCTTGCTGCTCCGGTAGCGATGGACCGCTCTTATTAGTTGTTTTGGACGACGCTTTGCGGGGTGCTTTGGCTTTTACGGTGCGGGGTTTGCGCACTTTAACCACGGTCGGTAGCGTGGTGGAAAAATTTGCTTCGGGGGCCGGCTCTAAAGGGACTATTTCAGGTATTTGATCTTCTTCCGCTATCACTTCTTCTTCCGGCACGGGTACTGTTTCCGGGGCCGGGCGCGTAATATCCAACTGCGGCAGATTGGTCTGCAAAGACACTTGCCGTGTTACTTCTCGCGCGAGTTCTTCGGGCATGGTTTCCCCAGTCTCTTTTGTGTAGGCGCGGGCAAATTGTTCCTGGATTCCGGCGCGCAAATCCAGCCAATCCTCGGTTACATCCAAAGAGGGATTCCCTAATATATAATTAAACGGATGATGTGCGATAATTTCTTTTTGCAGAATATCGGGGAACGAATCAGGTGACATACGGATACGCTCCTGTGGAATAGCCAACTGTTTCCCGTGTTTGTGGACAATCTTTTGTACTCCTTGCCAAACCAGCGATACATCTTGTAATTCTTTGTTATGATCTTTCTCTGTCAAGCGCATATTCGCAAAAATTTGCAACTCACGGTAAGCCCCCAAGCTAAGCAAGGCCCGCGTAATAAATAAATCCTTAAATACGTCAGATGAGCCGAAATCCGTCTGCGCGACATGCAAAATATACTCGGCATCTTCCGCATTACCCAATAACCCCAAGTTGGACACCGCACTCATTTGTTGGGCGAAGTAATCCGATGGGAAAACGCCGCGCACTCCCACTCCGCGCAGAATGTTGCGGTAGTAATCCAACATATTCTCCAGTTGCACTGCGGAGGGAATGAATAGTTCTTCTTCCGGGGCGGAAATTAAATAAGCAGGAAGCGCCGATTCAAATAAGAAAATCCGAACACCTGCCGGCGCATTACTCCACCCGGCTTGATATTTAGCATCGGTAATAAAATCAGGCACGCGGTCTTCCAATCGTTTCAAATCGGATAGACCTGCAGGTAAAATATTCTTTTTATCCTTGGGATAAATATTCTCATGCAAGGCAATAATGGGATGGATATTGAGGTCAAATTTCCCGTCATTTATCCACATCTCGCGGTCTATGGATTTAAACAAAGGTCCATATCCGGGTACGAAAGTACGGGAAAGACGACGCTTAGCGCGAAGAATTTTGGGGTGCGCGCTCCGGGATAAACGCACCACTTTATGCGGCGGGTGAATCGGCGGGCAAGCAGATACCATGGGCACGACAATAACGCCCCATAAGATAATGGATAAAACCAGAAACTTCCTCATCATACTGTAATCGTAGCAAGATATTCACTACGCGCGCGAGGGCCAAAAGACCTATTTTGGGCAGGATAAAGGACCTAGTAGATTCTTTGTTGCGGCTCACTATTATCGGAGCAGTTCTTGCATCAACTTTTGATCCTTCCCGATAAACGTTCTAAACAAGTATGCTTTCAATACAGATTCTTCCTGTTGACCGGCTAATCCCTGCAAATTGATATTCAAATACTCACTTATACCTTGTTCCGTATTTTCAAAATGAGCATGAGGGAATTGCCCAACCTCATGTCGTCCCATGCGGACATTGGCATTGGTTTTAGTTCTCAATTGGTGCACTAAATTATCAAACTCATTTTGCAATTGTTTGATTTGTTTTAATTCAATTCTATTTTTGTTTCGTAAATTTTTTAATTCTTTACCCAATATTTTCATCTCGTTATCCGTCAATTCAAAATAAATTTCCGGCTGCCCCGCTTTGGCCCCACGACCTACCTGACCGACTTTAATATGTCCGCCACTGTTCACAGCGTTGCTAATCACACTCTGACCTATAGAGCGTTCCGTAGCCACATGAAAGCCAACCACTTTATTAAAATTACCACTGATTTCCCCCGGTACCAAATCAGAGAAAATTCTTACCCCGTTTCTCTGGCCTTGTAAACGCTTAATATCCGCGGGAGATAAAGAGAGCGCGCTCTCGGGCACATCCAACAACCGGTATACTTCTTTTCCCTCTTGTCCAACGGTTCTGACGTACACATCTACCGGTCTTTGAGGATTTCCGGAATATTTCAAGATATAGGCATGATGCTGTCCGGATACCGAGGTGGGATGCATAATTTGTTTAGAGAAAACAACCTCATCCCCCACAAAGGCAGCCCCTTGCGGATGCGCATAGACTACATCCGGGCGTTCCCACGGCTTTCGGGGAGGATTTTCCCGGTACGGCACGCCTCTACTTTGCGGATTAGCCGGAGAAAATCCACCCTCGGCCACAGGGCCTTCAGGTACTTGTTCGTATCTTGGGTTATATGAAGTGGCCGGGGCAGATTCCGATACAGCTGGCTTGTCTAAGGCAGGTCTACCGTTGTTACCAGCGGTTCCCTTATTACTACTATTACCGCCTGCAGGATTACTCTTTCCGCCACCTTTGCCACTACCCGCAGCATGGGCCCCTCCCCCCGCTACGTGGGCAGTAACTTCGGCCTGAGCACGGACTTGATTAGCATTTTTTAACGTTTTGGCCCGTTGATAAATCTTACGTAATGAATTGCCCGATTTAACAGACGCCCGTACCATACGGTACGATTTATACAAATTTTTAATAATCGTTTTAATTCCGGGTATCTTGGGGAATGGCATTATCCACCCGATAATAAAATCTACCGTTACCGTTATGGTATTTTCTTCAATAACATCATTACGGTTCGCCGCATTGGGCGTGTAAACATTGCATACAGACCCCTTCATAGGTCTTCCATCGTTAGTACCATAGGCCCAAAGCCCCCCATTCCAACCGCGCGAAATGTCCTGCCGGGCAAAAAATTTATTATTTGCCCCTGTAATATAGGCATCTACTTTACAAAAAATTTGCTCCAGGTATTTTTTGTTGGCGTTTAATTCTTTTTCAGAAAAATATTTTTCTCTGTCCCGATATTGGCCGAGTTCAATGGCCCCGCGCAAAGCCATCAAGAAACGTCCTTTATTATTCCCGGTAGGGGACCCATCCGCATAACTACTATCAAACTTCTTATATGAGGTCCACTTGCGCAACAAATATGGCGTATCTATAGGATATTTACGTACAGCCATACCCATTACTTCAATCAAGAAAGCATCTTCCGGACTGGAAGCCGGAGAATAACGTTGGTTTTTTCCAAGGACTTGCCAATATTGTTCTATCAACTTCTCTACGCCTTCACGGCTCTTGAGTCTGGCTAACCCCATCAGACGAACTTCGGCTAGGTTACTCTCCCGATTAAGAAATTTTTCGACATTGCCTTTGTTTCCCACAGAAGATAATTGGTCTATCATATACTGCGTAATTGCAGGGCTTTGCTCATAACGTTTGACCACTTCGGAAGAGCCGACTATTCCTCTAAATTTTAAAATTTCCACGCCCACTTCTATCCCGCCCCCAACAGACCCATAAGGGGCCACCGCATTGACTGCCCGGGCATAATCGCGGTTTGAAATTACACCATCGGCGATATTATTTTCTAACACCACAATTTTGGCAACCACATCCTCATTTGGTATAGAGAACCATACGGAGTACCCTGTATCCGGTTTATTTTTCTCAGCATCAATCAGGCCTTCTAAATCGGCAAGAATACCTTTATTTAATTCGTCTACTAATGTTTCGTATGTCTTCTCTTTTTCCGTTTTTTCTTGTCCAGTCTTCGCTTTTGCTGCCGCCTTTAAGGTTTTTTCCATCTCTTTTAACTGCGCTTCAATAACCTTATGAGTATAACGATTATTTGCTTGGACAGCATTGTTTATGTAGTCTAAATTAGGTCTATCATAATAGCGAGCGGTTTGATTAGCCACCCCATCTTTAACTACCGGAGAGGCCATGGGGCCAGCATTCATCATATCAGCCGGAGAGACTTTTGGTAACGTGCGATTCTGCGCCGTGGGTTTGCAATCTTCACAATCAGGGACGACCGCAATTTGGGCAAAACTCCCAAGCGGTAGGAACATCCCTAAACACATCAGCAAAATAACAGAGCAAACCCGTTTCATAAGTTACTCCTAATAAAAAGAACACAAACCACGCAACCGACAACGCGTGTATTTATAGTATAAGGGGATTCCGAGAAAAAACAAGGGTTCTTTTCCCACGAAAAAGCGCCCGCGGGTCAGGCGGGCGCCGGGTGTTGAGGAGAACACACGCTATAAATTATTCGGAAGTAGCCGGGCAGTTATTTCCCGTTCCATACATTCAACTTCCAACTGCGTGGCTTGGTACCAGTCTGCAAAACTGTAACTAATGTCCGCAAACGTACGGAATAAACATTTCTGCCGAATATCTTGGCTAAGCGTTTTATTTTGTTTTTTCATACTAGCACCTCCTTCCTTTGGTTTCAACTTCATATAGTCAGTCTATCTGTTTTAAAGAGCAGAAACGAGGGCCTTTGGCTCTAGGTCCCGACTCAATTTGGGCCCATGCCACACCGCCCGCGGGACCTAGGTTCCTTTGGGCAAAAGGGCCTATATTTTTGATATACTTTTGTATATGATTGACGGAATTTTAACGCGCGCCACTCAAACACATACCCTGTCAAAAGACGAAATTATCCGCTTGCTTTCCTTACAAGATGCAACGTCTCTTTTCACAGCGGCCGATACGGTGCGCCATGAATTTGTGGGTGACGGGGTTTACTTGCGCGCACTGATAGAATTTTCCAATTACTGTAAAAACAATTGTTTATATTGCGGTATCCGGGCGGGGAACACGAACGTCCAACGCTACCGCCTCACGCCTGAACAAATCATCCAAACAGCCAAGCAAGCCGCCGGATATGGATACAAAACCATCGTGCTGCAATCGGGCGAAGATATATGGTTTGACACGGAGAAACTGTGTGAAATTATCCGGGAAATCAAAAAGTTAGACGTAGCCGTTACGCTTAGCATCGGCGAGAAATCACGCGAAGAATATGCTGCCTACCGCCGGGCCGGAGCCGACCGCTATCTCTTGCGCATTGAAACCACCGATAAAAATCTCTACGAAAAACTAGACCCGGGGATGCGTTGGGAAAACCGCGTGCGCTGCCTGCATGATTTAAAGGAACTTGGGTATGAGGTCGGCTCCGGCTCGCTCGTGGGGCTGCCCGGTCAAACGGTAGAAAGTTTAGCAGATGACTTACTGTTTTTTAAAGAACTTCCCGTAGACATGGCGGGAATCGGGCCGTTTATCCCGCACCCGCAAACGCCGCTTGCCAGCGAAAAATCCGACGGACATTTTGACCTTGCCCTAAAGATGATGGCTCTCATGCGTTTGTTACTGCCGGACATCAATATTCCGGCCACCACCGCCATGGAAACGTTGCATCCGCAAGGTCGTTTAATTGCGCTAAAATCGGGGGCGAATGTAGTAATGCCCAACACCACGGATACCGAATTTCGCCCGCTGTACGAATTATATCCGGGCAAAATTTGTTTGGGAGACAGTGCAGAGAAATGCCGCGGGTGTGTGGAAGAAAAAATAAAATCTATCGGACGTTTTGTAGCGCACGCCAAGGGTTTCCACGGCGACTACTTGAAAGAAAAAAGCAAGTAAAAACAATTTGACAAATCAAAAAAAAAAAATAATAATAAAGTGTCTGACAAAAAAACAATTAAAAAGATGTCATCCTGAATTTATTTCAGGATCTCTACCGCTTTCTAAAACGATAGTAAGGTGAGATGCTGAAACAAGTTCCGCATGACAATAGAATTAAAGGAGCAAACCATATGAAAAATAAACAAGCATTTACGCTGATAGAATTATTAGTAGTAGTCCTCATTATCGGCATTTTAGCCGCAGTGGCACTTCCGCAATATCAAAAAGCGGTGGAAAAATCGCGCGCCGTGCAAATGATGACTCTTGCCAAATCATTGGGGCAAGCATTGGAAATGTATTATCAGGCGAACGGCACCGGGCCGACTTCATTTGACGAATTGGACGTAGATTTACCTGCTGATTTTACCGGGAACACGAGTCTGTATGATTATTCATTAAAAGAAGCGCGTTCTAATGCAGATTGGTCTGCTGTTCTTGAAGTAGGAAATGTCATAGCAATTCATGTAGGAAGGCTAAAAGGTAATTATAAAGGGGCCGAATTTTCTTACTATGTAAATACCGCAGCCACCCATGCAAATATTCCTACTCACAAATTACTTTGCGGCGAGATAAAAGAATACAGTTCCTATGTTTTTGGTAAAAACGCGGGTGATTTCTGTGTAAAATTTTTCAAAGGTACCCAAGTGTGGAATAGCGGTATACGTTTGTATACACTGCCTTAAAAACTTTTTACCACTCCCGGTATTTTTCCAACAGGTCGGCCAGTTGGCGGGCGTTTTGGGAGTTATCTACCACGGCTTGTTTGCGCTGCGGATTTAAAATACACAGCCCGCCAAAACAATTTTGGAATATCCAAATCGTGGCACACTCCATAGTCTGATGTCCGGGGCAAGCAGCCGAAGTGGTTCTTCCTACCGTGATAATACGTTTGCGGTAATACTCATCAAACCCGCGCTCATCAAATAATTCCTTAAACGCGCGTTTATACGCCCGCGCATACGGGCAACCGTTATACGTGAAAAATAAAATATATTTGTGGTTTCCGGTAAGATACCGTTTAAACCGCGTGTCCGCGTCCAAACTTTCGTACACATAAGACGGAATGTTTACCACCTTGACCTCGGGTAACTGACCAATAGCACGCACTTCGCCCCCCATGTGTACGGGCACAGGCGAATCTTTTTTAAGCATATTTTCAAAATCAATTTGCCGTCCGAAATGCACGCCCAAAATAAGTGCGCAAATCAAAAAGGCCCGTATTTCCCAACCTTCTACCTGTGATAAAAATTTCATTTTTCTTCCTGTTGTAAAAGCAACACAAGCCGCGGCTTGCGGGCATATTCTGCCGCATTTTGCCCTTGTTTATCCGTCTTTTTCAGATCTGCCCCGGCCGCAAGTAATGTTTCCACCACGTTGACGTGTCCTGCCCGACTGGCTAACATAAGTGCCGTTGCGCCGTCTTTGGTTTGCGCATCCACTTTGGCGCGTGCCTTGAGGAGTTGCCGGACAATCTCGTGTTGTCCCCCCTCGCTGGCCACCATGAGGGCCGTTTTCCCCGACTCGTCGGCTTGCTCTATATTCGCTCCGGCGGCTAACAGTAAGGCCACTATCCCCGCGTGATTATTTTGACACGCTAACATAAGCGCCGTCTCCCCGGGCGTTTTCCACGATTTCGACGGAATGTTCGGATCTGCCTGTGTGTATAAAAGCAGTAGTTTAACTATCTCTGTTTGTCCGTTTTTACTGGCAAACATAAGGGGAGTTTCGCCGGATTCATCTAGCGCATTCACATCCGATCCCCGGGCAAGCGCTCCTTGGATAGCCGGCACATCTTCCAAATCTATGGCTTGGTCTAATGTAGGCGATTTTGCCGAACAAGCCACCAAGCACACTGCCGCAACAAATAAAGAGAGAAATTTTTTCATCGTGTTTTTATTATAGCACAAAGCCGCCCGGCAGGGGAAAACTTCCCCTTTTACCTCCAAATATACTACAATATATAGGAAGCAAAGCGGACTCGTCCGCAGCAGTTTTATTTTATCTAGGAGAAAACAAACCGAATATGGTAAAGAAAACCGTAAAAAAAGCGGCCCCCAAAAAAGCCGCTAAAAAAGCAGTAAAATACATCTATTCCTTCGGTGCCGGTAAAGCCGAAGGCAACGGAAAAATGAAAGAACTTTTGGGCGGTAAAGGCGCCAACTTGGCTGAAATGTCCGGCCAATTAAAATTGCCCGTCCCCCCCGGCTTCACGATTACAACCGAAGTCTGCACCTACTACTGGAACAACAAACGCACCTACCCGAAATCTTTGCAAGCCGACGTTCTGGCCAACTTGCACGAAGTAGAACGCAAAGCCAAAAAAGTATTTGGCTCCGAAACGAACCCCTTGCTCGTTTCCGTACGCTCCGGTGCGCGTGCTTCCATGCCGGGTATGATGGAAACCATTTTGAACATTGGTCTTACCGAAAAAACCATCCCGGGTATGATTGCCAAAACCGGCGATGCGCGCTTTGTGTATGACGCTTACCGCCGCCTTATCATGATGTACTCCGACGTAGTGATGGAAAAAGCCGCCGGTATTGAACCCAAAGACGGCGAAGGCATCCGCAAAATCTTGGACGGTATGATGGGCGACGTCAAAGCCAAATTACACGTAAAAGACGATACCCAAATCCCGGCAGAAGAACTCAAAAAACTCTGCGTAGAATTTAAAAAGACCGTTAAAAAAGTACTCAAAAAAGAATTCCCGGATGATCCGATGGAACAATTGTGGGGTGCTATCGGCGCGGTGTTTGCCTCTTGGAACGGTAAACGCGCCATTGCCTACCGCAACATTGAAAACATCCCGCACGATTGGGGTACGGCCGTAAACGTACAAACCATGGTATTTGGTAACATGGGCGACGACAGCGCTACCGGCGTGGCCTTTACCCGCAACCCCGGAAATGGCGATAGCCACTTCTACGGCGAATATTTAATCAACGCGCAAGGTGAAGACGTGGTAGCCGGTATCCGCACTCCGTCTCCGATGAACAAATGGTCCGCTAACGCCCACTCCAAAAACTTGCCCACCTTGGAAAAAGTAATGCCCAAAGTGTACAAGGAATTAGATCAAATTCAAAAGAAATTGGAAAAACACTTCCACGATATGTTGGATATTGAATTTACGATTGAAAACCAACGCTTGTGGATGCTCCAATGCCGCGTCGGTAAACGCAACGGTACGGCCGCGGTGCAAATGGCGTTAGATATGGTAAAAGAACGCCTCATCACCAAAGAAGAAGCCGTTTTGCGTGTA
>CACXER010000101.1 GCA_902766765.1 uncultured Elusimicrobium sp.
CCCTAGTTCGCCCAGAATCGTTACTTGCGGAAATAATTTACGGATAAGATTTTCTAACGGGATATATTCCCCGAACGGCACCAATTTATTTTTGCGGTATACTTGGAAATCTTGCTTATCCGGCGTGAGCAAATAGGCACTTACGTATTGTTTGCCCTCATCAGATTCCGAGGACCCTACCACCTGATAGGCCCCGGTACGCGATGCAATTGCTTGCATTTTTTCCATGTATGGCTCTTCAGTAAGTTCGCCGGGGGTCACACTTTCGGGCCACAACGTGAGCATCACTTCTTGCGTTTCCAATTCGCTACCGAATTGGGCAATTGTATCTAAAATTTCCTGTTCAAAAAGCGGGTCCCATTTTTTGTATTGGTCTATGTTTGGCTGCACAATGGCCACCGATAATTGGGCAAGCGTACCGTTGCTCCCTTTTACGGGCAAGCGAGAAGAACCCCACCCATAGGCCCCAAACCATACGCCCAAAGCCAGAAAAATAAATAAAACTCCGTATTTAACACAACGCGAAGAAAACGCCCAACCTAGTAGCGCACTGACTAAGATAAGTAAAAAACTGACCCCGTACACGCCCCCCCAAGAGGCCACTTGCAAAAAGACAGGTGCATTCCATTGGGTATATCCCCACATAATCCATGGGAAACCTAATCCGTAAAAAGCCAACGTCTGATGCAGCCACTCCAAGGTCACAAATCCCATGGCGGCCAGCAACGGGAACAAGAAACCCATCTTTTTCAAAAAATAACAACATCCGCTAAAAATACCCGTTTGCAAAGCCAGCAGCGCGCTCAAGCCCACCCAAGCGCAACCAGATAGCACCACTGACAAATTACCCCCGTGCAAACACGTATAATAGACCCAATAAAACAAGGCCATATTAAATAGCAGTGCCGTCAACCAACCATATAGGAAAGTGGACCAGAAGTGGCGTATTTTAGTGAGCCCCCAAAAGAACGGAGTCCATGCGATCCACGCTAATATACTGTATCCCTTACCCGGGTAACTTAAAAAGATGAGCAAGGCCGTTAAGCCCATGCAAAGCAGCAAGAATAGCACGCGCCCGAACACGGACCATCCGCTTTCTTCCGGGCGGCGCAACGTGAAATAACGAGGCGAATAGGTGGAAATGCGGCGCACTATACTCATAGGGCTCCTTTATTAGATCCTGCTAATAAACGATTTTGCAGGTTTGGGCTTGGCAAACAGCCTGAGCGGTGGCGCTACATTCTTTTTCCGTACTCGGAGCCGTGTCCGGGCACGTTTTAGCCACCACATTTTTCAAATTCATGCTGTTAAATTCCAACGTATACAACGCATTGATAGCCGTTACACCGGCCGGCCCGATCAAACAACCGCAAGGATCTTTATCTACGATGATACAATCTTCATCACTTTCACACGCGTAAATTTTACGTGTTTTGGCCCGAACGGCTTTTACCTGCGCTTTTTTCTGTTCTTTTTCCTCTTGCGCGACGACTTCCTCTTTGCTGATTTCAGGCAAATCCACCGCTATCGGGCGGGTACGCGAGAGGAAAAACGGCAACAACGCAAGTAGCACAAATGCACAAAATAAGGCAATACGATCTCTCATTTTTCGGTTCATAAATTGGCCCCACAACATTTTTTATATTTTTTCCCGCTACCGCACGGGCACGGATCATTTCGGCCGATGTGCTTGGCCGGTGCGCCCTCGGGTGAATTAGCCGCGGCTTCTTGTTGGGCCCGTTGGGCCGGCGTACGTCGCGGCGGTAATTGTAAGCGGAAAATATAACTGACCATCAAATCGCGCACGCGGTTTAACATGGCCGAATATAATTTGTACGATTCTTTTTGATATTCAATGAGCGGATCTTTTTGGGCATATCCGCGCAAACTGACGTTGTTGCGCAATTGATCCAACTCATACAGATTTTGTTTCCACGCCGTGTCTAATAATTGCAACATGAGCATACGTTCAATCTCGCCGAAGTTAATACCTTGCTCGGCAAAATAATCCGCCCGCGCTTGGTACAATTCTTTGACTTGGCGCATAATATCATCCACCAATTCATCGTGCGTTTTGCGGCCCACATTTTCAGCCGTGTATGCAAAATTCAGGGGGAAGAAATTGCGCAAATTAACGTTTAATGTTTCAAAATCACTGCGCTGCGGGTGGGTAGGGAAATAATATTGCTCCACCAATTCATCCGCAATTTCCAACATCATTTGCAACGAACGGTCGGACATATTTTCACCGTCTAAAATAGCATTACGCAACCCATAAATGGCGGTGCGCTGTTGGTTCATAACTTTATCGTAATCTAACAACTGCTTGCGGATATCAAAGTTACGACCTTCCACCATACGCTGGGCCCCTTCAATTTGACGCGTCATGATGCGGGATTCTATGGCTTCGCCTTCCTTCATACCCATGTGGCTTAAAATAGCAGAGATTTTAGCGGTGTTGGCAAACAAGCGCATCAGTTCGTCTTCCAGCGAAATGTAAAAGCGGGACGAACCCGGGTCCCCTTGGCGGGCACAACGACCGCGCAACTGGTTGTCAATGCGGCGAGATTCGTGGCGTTCGCTACCAATCACATGTAAACCGCCCAATCGCACCACCTCTTGCTGCTCTTGCTCGTCTGCCGGGTTTCCACCGAGTACAATGTCCGTACCGCGCCCGGCCATGTTAGTAGCCACCGTCACGGCGCCTTTGCGCCCGGCCTGGCTGATGATTTGGGCTTCCATTTCGTGGTATTTAGCATTTAACACTTTGTGCGGGATACCGCGGGCATGCAACATACGGCTCAATTTTTCTGATTTTTCAATAGAGCGCGTACCGACCAGCACCGGAGCCCCTTGTTTCCAAAGCCCTTCTACTTCGTCAGCGATGGCTTTGAATTTTTCGCGCTCGGTCAAGTAAACAAGATCCGGATAGTCTACCCGTTTTGACGGACGATTCGGGCGGATTTCCACCACGTCTAATTTATAAATCTGCCAAAACTCGTTGGCTTCGGTCATGGCCGTACCTGTCATGCCGGAGAGTTTATTGTACAGTTTGAAAAAGTTCTGAAACGTAATGGTAGCGAGCGTCTGGTTTTCTTCCTTGATTTGCAAACCTTCTTTGGCTTCCACCGCTTGATGCAGGCCATCACTCCAACGCCGGCCGGGCATTTCGCGACCTGTAAATTCGTCGATGATTACAACTTCACCGTTTTTAATTACGTACGCCTCATCCACTTTATATAAATAATGCGCGCGCAACGCTTGATTGATGTGGTGCACCCATTCCGATTCTACATCGTTGTACAGGTTGGAAACATTCAAGAATTTTTCTGCCTTGGCGATGCCGGTATCCGTCAAGTTGGCGGTGTGGGCTTTTTCATCTACAATAGCGTCGTAACCGACATCTAAATTGGTGCCTTCGTATTTGGCTTTTACTTCGTCATCTTCCGTAATCAAACGGACTTTGAGTGAAGGAATAAGACGGTTGACGATATAATATTTATCGGTACTTTGTTCCGACGGGCCGGAAATAATCAGCGGGGTGCGGGCCTCGTCAATTAAAATAGAGTCCACTTCGTCCACAATACAGTAATTGAGCGGACGTAAGACGCGTTCTTCCCGAGAGATAACCATATTGTCACGCAAATAATCAAACCCGAGTTCGTTATTGGTTACGTACGTAATATCTTTGGCATACATCTCGCGGCGCTCATCGTTATCCATGTCGTGGCTAATATAACCGACGGTAAGACCTAAAAACTCATGAATCGGTCCCATCCACTCACGGTCGCGGTGGGCCAGGTAATCGTTGACGGTAACCACGTGCACCCCTTTACCGGTAAGTCCGTTTAGATACGAGGGCAATACGGCCACTAACGTTTTACCTTCCCCGGTGCGCATCTCGGCAATTTTCCCTTGGTGAAGTACAATACCGCCGAGCAGTTGCACATCATACGGGCGCAACCCAATCACCCGGTGTGCCGCCAAACGAACCACGGCAAACGCTTCGGGCAAAATATCATTTAACGTTTCTCCGTTTTGCAAACGGGTGCGAAATTCTTGCGTTTTGGCTTTTAATTCTTCGTCAGTTAATTTTTCAAACGCAGCGGTAAAGCGGTTGGCCTCATCTACATAATGTTGAATTTTCTTTAAATCACGTTCACTTTTTGTTCCAAAAATTTTATCTAACGTACGACGTATCATAATTTTCCTTCCTTTAAAAATGGTATAAAAAGACAGAACACTCCCCTAACGGGAGTGTTCTGTTCATTTGGCAACCGGTTTTTTGTTATTGGTTTTTACTTGTAAATTTTTACTTTGACGGGCATTTTTAGCGTGCTCGTTAGCCGCCGCAAATTGTTGCTCGGCGCGGGCTACATAGTCCTCGGCAGCAGATAAAACATATTGCCCCGGATTTTTTTTCAACGACTTTAATTCGGCCCGCAACGATTTAATATTTTGTTTAAGATTCTTTGTTTCTTCTTGGCGCGCTTGAGGGGTAAGCGTTTTATCAGCACGGACTTGTTTGAGTTGGTCTTTGGCTTGATCCAACTGATAGTCACGCAAAGAAACAGTCACCGCCCACACATTTTCCATAGTATCGGTAACGTCACGCACAAAATTCTGGTGAATAGGGTCATAAGACGCGCCGGACATTTTAGCCGACATCCATTTGGCATAATAGGCCTCGGCCAATGCTTGCAATTGAATGGAATTATCAAAATTGCGGGCCACCGCTATAAGTTCATAGCGACTGGTCGGCGAAGGAGAGGCCTGATATGAATTCAAAAAATCCTGCAGTATCGCATCGTATTGTTTGTTTTGCTGGGCTTTTTCCAACACGCTCGGATTAAATTGTGCAAAAATATCTAAAATTTCCGCCTTGGAAAAAGCGTTCTGTTCCGACTGAGCATACAACGGCATTGTCAACATCATCACAGCCAAAGCAACTATTCCTTTTTTCATAATCCCTCCTGGTCAAATATTCCTTATCTGTATTGTGCTTTATTTATAGCCCCACGTCAAGGCCTTTTGCTAAAAATAGACGAACGGCTATATTATTCCAACCCGCGGTCTCGTGCGCAAACTTGTATTAGCCGGAATTTCACTTCTTACACTCGTAAAATTACTAACAAAGAACCCCCGCTTAAAGCGGGGGTTCTTAAATGGCCCGGGGGTGTCGTTGGCCCCCGGGGGGATACGTATGCGATGAAATCTAGCGGGCCGCCGTGCGGAAGAAATTACCTTTCACGTTGCGCGCCAATTGTACGCGCCCCATGGTTTTATCCGCTTGCACGACAATATCTTTAGAGTTAGGTTTAATACGCTCTTCGCTGGCGCCAAAAATGTCGCCTTGTTTCACAAAACCCAACTGCCCGTGATTATTGATCTGCACTTCTAACTTGAGTGTACCTTCCACGCTTTCCGCGAGCAAATCTTCTTCACCCATGGTAAAGGAAAGCGGGAATTTCGGGTCCACGACGCGTTTGATGGCCACCGGCACATCCGCCTCGTTTTTAACAATAATGGCGCAAGCGTTGTTGTCGGCCTGAGCAAGCGCGGTCAAACGCTCCGGCACCACTACCGTACCCGAGATATTAAAACGGCCTTCGTGAACTGTACGTTTCCAAGCGTACCCACAAACGAGCACACTTACAACCGCCAGTATTAATAGAAATTTCTTCATATTATTATTGTAGTCAATTTTTCTCGTTTTGACAAGGGGGTATTTGTACTTGGATCATTTAAAAGCAACACCCCCGGGACACGACGAGATCCTGAATCAAGTTCAGGATGACGTTCCGGGGGATTATTTGTGCGTAAAACGTAACTTACGGCAGGCCGTTACGGACTAAGTTTATAAACGCCCGGCTGATTTGTCAAAACCGACTTTAGTTTGCGGGATTTAGGCGACCGCCGGGCGTAGTGGAAATTACGCCAAGGCCGCGAGACCGCAAAATAAACAGGTTTTGGCAAATTGTTGCCCGGCATAGCAAACGCCCTCAAAAGTTAGTTTACTTTTGAGGGCGTTGCGTAAAACGTAACTTACGTCCGTCGTTCCTATTGTTTGAAGAAACCCCAAAGGTTGGTCGCATATACCCATCCCTTGCAGGTGCCTTCTTTCGCATTGGCCGGTTCATCTATCACTTGAATCCATTTGCCTTTGCGGGCTAAATATTTGAACGGATACCCCTTTTCTACGGTGCAAACGATATCCGCGCTGGCCGACGCATCTTTACGTACATTTACATCTACTTTAGCAGACATACCCCCGTTGGGGCTGAGCAAATCGGCCGAAATCCACCCGGTATATCCTTCAAAATCTTTTACCATAACCCAACTTTTATCTTCGTTGGTTTTTACCATAATTACAGGCGTATAGCGCCACGCATAAAATTTAATGGCGCATTTGGTGCCGGCACAAGTGCGAATGTTGGCGCGTTTAGCATTGACGCTGGCATATTTTTGCGCGGCGGCCGGTAGCGTTAAAAAAGCAACTAAAGCAAATAACGAAATAATTTTCTTCATCAATTTTTTCCTCCTACAAAACGTACCACTACTTTACAAGTATAGCATAAATTTGCCCCCGCGCGTCAAGTAGTAAGCGTAGCCGAACTACTTTAAAAAAGTTATAATGAGAGAAATAACCTTTACGGAGCCAACGTATGAAAGAACAAGTAGAGCAAGTCATCAACCAAATCCGCCCGATTTTACAAGCCGACGGCGGGGATATCCAACTCGTAAGCGTAGACGAAAAAACCGGTATCGTTACGGTAGGATTGCAAGGCCGCTGCGGCGGTTGTCCGCACGCGCAACTCACGCTGCAAGCCGTCGTGGAACGCAAACTCAAAGAAATGGTCCCCGGCGTAACGGCTGTAGAACGCGTCTAACATGCCCAAAATTGATTTACATACCCACTCCCACTTTTCCGACGGTACAAGTTCACCGCAAGAAGTGGCGGCCGACGCGGCAAGAGCCAAAGTAAAACTTTTTGCGCTTACCGACCACGACACTACCGACGGTGTAATACAGGCACAAGCCGTGTGTTTGGAACGTGGTATTCGGTTTACTGCCGGGGTAGAAATCAGCACACGCGAACACGACCAGTTGCACTTTACGGGTTATAATATTGACTTACAAAATCAAGAATTTCAAAATTTTCTCGCCCGTAATCGCCAACTGCGCCGTCAGCGCATTTGTCAAATTATTGCCAATTTACAAAAAGCCGGCGTAGATTTAACGGAAGAAGATGTTTTCTCCCGCGCGCCGCATACCGTCTCGCGCGCCCACGTGGCCGATGCACTCAAGACCAAGCATATCGTTATTTCCCGGCAGGAGGGTTTCCGCAAATACTTACTGCCCGGTTGCCCGGGTTACGTACCTTCGGCCGGCGTATCGGCCTTGGAAGCCATTTCTCATATCAAACGGGCCGGCGGTATTGCGGTCATTGCCCACCCCGGCATTTCATCCAGTGTATGGAATTTTCCGGCATGGGTGGAAGCAGGGTTGGAAGGAATAGAAGTTTTTTATCCGGCGCACACGTTACGCTTAAAACAAGAACTTTTATCTATTGCACGCCGCTATGGACTGTTTTGTACGGGCGGGTCTGATTATCACGGCCCAAGCAGCGGACGCATCTTGCGCCCGGGCATAAACTTGCCGGACACCCACTACGACCGCCTAATAAGTCGGTTATTTCCCCACTGATTTTTCCACTAAAAAGCCCCCGTGCAACAAGCAACGGGGGCTTTTAAATTTCAAATCTTACTGGGCCGGGGCCGCATCATCTAAATTAGGTGTTTGCGGGGGTTGCGGTTTGTGCATGGCCTGTTTTATTTTCCCCTTAGTATAACGGGCGTTGGCCTGGGTTTTCCGCCCTATATTGGTTCCGTGCCACGCTTTGACAAAACTGGAGGAAGCAAACATCGGTAATGTCGTCAACCAACTAATACCCAACAGACCGCCGGCGAAAAGCATATCCCAAGTATAACCGCCCGGGGCGAACATGGCACCAATACCGCCTAAGGCCATCGTCAATGATAAGAGCGAAGAGAGTTCCCGGCGATATTTTTTGTGTTTTTCCATAATGTAGTTATACATTTGGGTATAATAGTTACCCATCCCCAAACTGGCAATAGCAGCACCGGTAATCATGGTGGGCACATCCCCGCCAGACAGACCAATCATCGCTGTACCCGCCGCCGACAACCCGGAACAAAGCATATACATAGAGCCGGGGCTGATTTTGGGGCTCAGCCAGTTTCCACCGATACGTCCGGCAATCATCGGCAGATACAAGGTCCCGGCGACTAAGAAGTTTGCCAAGTCCCCTTTGGGAATGATATTGTTCATCGTTCCGGCGAAGGAACTGGACACCACAAATTCGTGTACGGTCGCCAACGTCATACCTGTCAGCAACGGGGCAACTCCTTCTACTTTAAGCATGCCTTTCATGTTCTTAAGTAGATTTTCCAATTTGCTTAAATCTTTTTGAGTTTGAGCCACTTGGGCTTGCGCACGCTGTGTACTAACCCCTTTCTTTTGTAAACGTTCGGAAAACACTTCCAAAGCGGCTTGTTTGGCCTGACCGTAAACATCCTTGCGTCTGAGTTTGGCATCCACTTTTTGCCGGGCAAGCACATAAGAGTCAATTCCATCGTAAAGCGCCCGCGTTAAAATATCCATTGTTTCCGCATCGCGGTTGGGGTTGAGGGATTCTTCCACTAACTGGTCCACCGTTTTTAACACAGCGTTTTTACTTTGCTCAATGTTTTTGGCGGAGTAAGCATCGCGCAATTTCGCGTGCATCATACGCCAGGTAAGCATGGCACTATACGCCGCATAGATGGGGAAACTGACTGAAAAGTCTAACCCTAAATCTGCACCGAACCAACTACCCACCACGTTGATACCGTACGGCAAGGCCAAGAAGGCCAACGTCCCAACGTTTTTGAAAATGAAACCTAAGTTGTAGCGGATGAGGTGCGAAAGTTGGGTTTGTTCCGTTCCGGTCAAAGCCCCATGTTCCCGTGCATATTTTTTGGGACGGAACGATTGTTGGAAAACTTCTTTGGCACGGCGTTTGATTAAATCTCCCGATTTTTCCGTTTGGACTTCCGCTTTTTTGGTGTTATCCTTTACAACATCCGTTTCATATTCCACCTCGCCACCGTTGGCGCGGATAAGCAAATTGGTCGTTAGTTGTTTTAAAATGCTGCTGGCACTCATCAATAAAAGGGAAGACAGGAACAATCCTTTTTGTACCACATTTAAGGACATTCCGTTCACAAACCCGTAGAAACCGCCTGCGGTAGCCAACACGCCCGCCGCCGTGGATAACATAACGGAAATGGTCATGATGCGTTTTTCGCCGTATTTCTTTAAAGCCGGGGTAAGTAAAGAGGATAAACCGGGTAATACGTAGTTGATACCAAACATCAATCGGTCCGCATCTGCCGCCGACATATCCAGCGGGCCTCGGACCATCGGGCCGAACGTTTTACCCAAACTGACGTTACTGGCAGAAGTCAAGGTGCTGATAAACTTGGCTCCGTTTTGTGTGGAGCGCAAGGCAATATTTAATTTAGGAGCATTGGTGGGAAGCGGTTTTAAAATTTCCACTATTTCCGGGATGTGACCTTTGGGGACACGCACGTACATTTCTTTTTCTGCCACGGCTTTCGTTTGCCCCGGATAAATCCACCCTAACTCGCCGGTGGACATAAGCACCAATTGGCTACCCGGTTTAAAACGATCCGCCGGCACCGTAACCGTTATCGGCAACTTTTCCGAAGTGCCTTCCCGGTATACCGGAAATTCTATCGGTTTATAATATGTATTCGGGCTGGCTTCCAATTTTAAGTAGAAATTTTCAATCCCTTGTTGTTTAAGCAAGTGAACCAGTCTGCCTACTTGGTCGCTTTGTAACCGGAAATAAAAGTGATCCATGGTGCTGGGTTTGCGGGTTTGGTTACGCATTTCCAACACATACTTTCCTTTCTTTAAGTTTAATTCCGGCTTGATAACAACACGGTTATATGGGGTCCGGCTATGGTTAGCATAAAAGTCCTGCCAAGTGCGGTTCAAAAAGCGGTTGCTGATAGTCAAATTTACAGGGAGAACTTGCTCGCGGCCGTTATTATCCAGTGTTAGCAGAAAGCCGTCTTCGGCAAAGTCTACAATGGGTTTTTCGGCCAACCCTTCCGCCTCATCGGCCGAGGCCACGCCGCTTTGGTAGTCTAGCAAATCCGCGGATACTGTATGAATTTGGGAAGCATCATGTAAGCCCGGCGCTTCCACTTGCGGCTCTTCGGCTCTGCGGGCTGCCCGTTTGGCTTTCCAGGCGCGTAACCCTTGGCGGGCCTTACCGAGCATATCCGTCAAGGCGAAGAACGGCACCCCGGAATATAACACCGAGGCGTGCGAAGAGGTCTTTCGCGGCATCGGAGTCGCTTGTTCCACCGCTCTATGAGAGGAGGAAGGCGTGCTAAGTCCGGGCAGTTGGCTCAACGGATTTTGTAATGATACGCGTAAATTGGATGCAAGTTGTTGTTGAACAGGGGTTTGCAGGTCTGTTGCCACTTCAACCGAGGGTTGGTTTACTTCATCTAAATGGAGCCATTGATGGGTGGCAGCACGGCTAAAATCGCTATGAAGTTGGTGTAACTCTCCCCCTTTGGCTAGCCATTGGGAAAGAGGTTCTTTGTCAAAGGTTTCTCCCGCTTGCGCTGTGAAGGAAACGGGCAACTGTTCTTCCGCCACATACGCGGACAATTCTTGCCAAAACTCCCCTTTCGTTTCTATCGTATGTACCCACGTATTAAAGGCGTCATATGCACCGAAACGCAAGAGGCCGCGCGCTGTAATTACTTGAGCCAATTCAGCGATCGGGCTATTCGTTGCTTGGTTGCAAAATTCAATTAAAAGGCCGGCATCTTCTTGTGTACCTAACGCGGCTAATGAGGAGGCAGATGTTACCACATCTAAAAATCGGTCTTTGACTACTTTAATATTGTCGGCTAAAAATTCATTTAAAGATGCCGTGGTATGTAAATCGTGCACCAAATGGCCGTGTAACGCTAAATCCTGCCGGTAGAACTGCAAAGCCGAAGCGACGTCGTTGCCCGTCGCCCGTTGGTCCAAAGCAGCCAGTGCAAAATCTTGACGGAATGCTTGGTGTTGGGCTAGGGAACCTGTCGGCAAAGAAAGTGTATGATTGAAAGCGGCTTGTTGCTGTTGGTGCCAGGCGGTTTGTGCCACGCGGGAGGAGAGTACCGTAGAACCGGAATTGGACACAGTGGTCTTGCGAGAAGTTTTGCCGGAGCGTTTTTTGGTTTGGCGGGGTGAATGATACGACCGTCCTCTCCCATGTGCAGAAACGCCCCGTCCGCCGGCCCGAATTTGAGCCATAGCCGGAGCCATATTGCTGAGAAGTAAACACACACTCAACACGCACGACAACAACGCTCTCATATAATCTCCTTAGTTATATTATTGCTTTTCAACGACCAAAAAAATAGGGCCAAAAGACCTAATTTTTCTTGTCTTTTGGCCCTATTTTGTAATAGGTACTTTAAATTACTTTGATATACTGAGGTACAACTATCTTGCAAAAAACCGGATTTGGACGATTCAAAAGGATATAGTATTTCCGCCCCCTTAGACCAGCAACTTCGCGGCCTGGGCGTGCACTGACACTTTCGCTTGAGACGATCGCAGTACATAATACAAAGACTCCTTTATTAGCTCCGTATTTATTGTACCACAAAAAGGGGCTTGTGCGCAAATATTTCCATTTTACGACGATAAAAATTTTTCTATCGCACCCATAAACTGCTATAATATAAGACCTATGAAACAAGTTTCCCCTCATTTTTGGGCGTTGACCCCATTATTTGTGTTTTTGGGCTCGTATTTAACGGTTTCACTGACGATAGGCGACTTTTATAAAATGCCGATTACCGTAGCATTTATTTTGGCCTCCGTCGTCGCCATAGCCATCACGAAACGGCCCACCTTACAAGCACGTGTAGAATTATTTTGCAAAGGGGCAGCCAACGCAAACATCATGCTTATGGTCCTCATTTTCATTCTGGCCGGCGGGTTTGCACAGACCGCCAAAGCCATGGGCGCCGTGGATGCCGCCGTTCAACTTACTTTATCTATCATACCGGGGAACATGTTAGCGGCAGGGTTATTTTTGGCAGCGTGTGTAATTTCTATTTCCGTAGGAACTTCAGTAGGAACCATCGTAGCACTTACCCCCGTGGCGGCCGGGCTTGCTGCTCAAACCCATTTATCCCCCGCGCTGATGAGTGCGGTAGTCGTCAGCGGTGCGATGTTCGGAGATAATTTATCTTTTATCTCAGACACCACGATTGTGGCCACCCGTACGCAAGGGTGCCAACTGACGGATAAATTCAAAACCAATTTCAATATCGTAATGCCGCTAGCCTTGCTGACTACCTTACTCTATATATTTGTGGGCAGCCGTGGGGCGCACTTTTTCACACCCGCCCCCGTAAATTGGTTACATGTACTCCCTTATTTGGCAGTTTTGGCCGCGGCCATTATGGGCGTCAATGTATTAGTTGTATTACTGGGCGGTACGCTTTTATGTGGAATTATCGGCCTAAGTACCGGAGCGCTCACATTGGGAAGTTGGATTGCCGCCATCGGTGCCGGCATCAATGCGATGGGGGAACTGGTCATTATCACACTACTGGCCGGTGGCATGTTGGAAATGATGCGCTTCAATGGCGGACTAGCGTGGATTATCCAAAAAGCCACCGCGCGCATAGAAAGCCGCAAGGGTGCCGAGTTAAGTTTGGCCGCAGTCGTTGGATTTGCCAATGTGTGCACCGCCAACAATACGATTGCGCTTATTATGGCGGGCCCGATTGCCAAAGAAATTGCCCAAAAATTCCATATTGCGCCAAACCGCGCGGCCAGTTTGTTGGATATTTTCTCGTGCGTAGTACAAGGGATTTTACCCTACGGAGCACAACTGTTGATGGCAGCCGGACTGGCGGGCATATCTCCCATACAAATCATGCAATATCTGTATTATCCGTATTTGCTGGGAGTAGGTGCGCTGCTAGCCATTTGGTTGGAACTACCCCGCCAATTTACCACGCGAACAGATAGTATTTAAGACAACCTTCTGCAAGACGCGCGGATAATTTGATAGAATGGAGAAAGCATACGATTTACGCGCTCGTAGTTCAATGGATAGAGCGTCAGCCTCCGAAGCTGGAAATGTGGGTTCGACTCCCGCCGAGCGCAAATATAAAA
>CACXER010000102.1 GCA_902766765.1 uncultured Elusimicrobium sp.
CATTCCAATAAAACCGCAGTTCTTTGGGGGATAGGCCTTTTAATTCTTCATAACTTTTGGGCAAATAGCACTTTCTTCTCATGATAAGATGTCCTTAATCTGACGGATTTTTTCCACCGAACGGCTTTGATTACAATAGGCCTTGGCTAAAGTTTCAAAAAATTTAGCGACTAACAAGAGAATATCTCTTTCGCGAAAATTTCGGGGAGGCCGCCCATGAGGATTACCCGAGCGGCCCTTTACAAATCGCCCCGAAGTTGGCGGCAAATGGCGCGGTGTCATTTGGCAAGCCCAAAGAATACATAACCGCTGATTTGACGCTTCACAATCGTCATCGCCACGCGCGAGATGCTTTTGAATACTTTGCCTTCGTATTCAAAACCATTTTCCAATACTTTTACTTCTATAGTTTTTCCACGGTAAGTTTTAGTGAGGATGCTCCCCGGCGCGGGCAAGCGGTTATCGCGTTGGCGGACGGGCAGGTTTTCAAGCGGTGTTTCTTCGGTAATAATAGGACTCACGACCCGTAAAACAGCAGGTTGCGCGGGTTTAGTTTTTGTTACTGATTTTTTGGTGTTTTTCTTCATACCTTATCTCCTTAAGTAAGCGAATTTTACTTCGTACTACATTCACTCTTACTATCGGGAGATAAGTCAAGTAGAATATTAAACTAAATAGCACTTAACCTGGTAAATATTGTTTAAAGATATTTTCTTTCTCTTTGCGAAAATTGACTTTTGGCATAAAAATGATTCTTCCTCTTTAGCATGGAATGCATCTATATGATCTACAAACGCTTTTTTCACATCGGCAACCCGTGCCCTCGGAAGGACATGATTTCCAATATGATCATAAATCCGCATCAACAAAGATTCTAAATCTTCTATGTGTTTTCTATTTTTTACAATAAATAGGGGGAATTACTTAATTTTGTCAGTACCGGTTACGCAAATTGTGGGTTACGTCTCGTTGCGAATGAATTACCCAATCTATGTAATGCAACTCACCTATACAATACAAGCAAAATAACTTAATCTTTTCTTATCAGCTCTAACAAAATCGGTGAAAAATATTCTAAAGCCACAATGCAAGTATTTTGTACTTTTCCAAATCCCCATGAGTTTATTGCATCATTTTGCCATTTTCCCTATAATAAGCAAAAAATGCTATTATAAATAAACTTACAAATGAAATACGATTATAAAGCTCCTCATGCTCTTTTTGAAACTTTAATTAGCTTCGATCCCTCCGGGAAACCTTGTTTATATTTCTGTGTAGAAGGGAGAGAATCTTCTTTCATGTCACCTGCATCGGATGAACCTTCTGTAGTTTATCACTATTGCAGTTCCCAAACCGCGTCTAGTATTATAAACACCCTAACTATTTGGTTATCTGACCTATTTTGTACTAATGATTCTAGAGAAGTAACATGGTTTTTAGCACAATTTTGTTCCTATGTCAATTCTTTATCTTTGACAACACAACTAGAAATACAAAAAATCCATTTTTTATATCACCTATTTCGTTTAAATCTTATGTGGGGCTTTGCTGCATGTTTTACTCCACTCAGGGATTCGTTATGTCATTGGAAACATTATGGAGATCAAGGAAGAGGATTGGCTCTCGGCTTTACTCCTCGTGGACTAAATATAACGCGCGGTTTACCAGAAAGGCATGCAGCAGGAGAATGTCAAGAAAGATCTCTCGCTTTCCTTCAAGTTAATTACGATGAACAAGCTCAATTAAACTTGATAAAGGAAATAGTTTGTGATGTATTGAATAATAAATTAAATGTTATGGACGCAGGATTTACTTTAGCCAAAATCGCCTATACGTGTAAACAACAAAAATGGTCCTCTGAGAACGAGTGGCGAATTGTATATACACCACTAGAAATGGATCAATCATCAACAACAAATACCCCTCGCAAATTAGTATCCCCCATTCGAAAGATTCCCCCCAAAAAGAGATATGCAGAATTATATCTAACAGAGAATATAATCTCAGAAATTATTATTGGTCCAAAATGCACTTTATCATCTGAAGAAATAAAAAATTTACGGCCTCCTCTACACTGTAACATCCGACGTTCCAAAATTATCTATGACTAATTATTATGTCCATACATTACTCTGACCACGCATCACGTTGATAATACAAACGTACCTCTGGCAATTAGCGAACAACAAGTCCTAAATATGATCTAGCCAACTCAAGTCCGGGCGCTCTTGTTGCTCATAAGTAAGTAGTTGAGAAAGGGCATCACACTGGTCATCATGCCGACCGTTTGGGAACAGCAATAATTCCCGTTCAAAATCAGGCCACCACGTTGGCTTATCATCGGGGAATAGGCAGGTCCCGTTTTCAAGCAAATGCGATATCGTTTTTAGCCGCGTGGCTTTATCTTGCACAGGTTTAATGAGTTTAACATGGCTACCAAAATCATTTTCCAAAACTTGCCCAAGGCCAACGCCACTATTCATCTCCTCTATTAGGATATCCGGTAAAAACGGGTTAATATCACGATATTTTTGCGGACACTCTTTAGCCATACGCCTGGCCGTTTCCAATAGTGCGGGAAATTCCAATTTAGCACGGTACACATCCAGCACCCATACATGACAGCGAGAATCGTGCGCGTACGTAATACATACCGAATAATCGTTGTCTTCCCCGGCTTTGCTGGCCGTATCCCAACTCTGGCATACCCTCAATTTTAATTGTCCTGTACACACTTGCCTTATCAGTTTATCTCGGTTGTATGTATGTAACCATTCCCGGTGGATGATATTTCCCCCTAAACATTCCGGACGTTGTTGATATTGACTGGCAAACGCATAACTGCCCATCGTGGATTTGACTCGCTGTAAATCTTCTAAACTCTCGCGAGCTAAGTGTAATGGCTCCCCTATCTGTCGTTTGAAAACATACGAACCCCCTACAGGATTCTCAATGGACCAATTTTCTTCTTCCAGCGCAATGGCCGGCATCTGTATCAACCGAAAAGAAGGGTCTGTTTCCAGCAAATGCCCAGTTAGATCATCCAAGTGTGTTCGCTGCATAATGATAAGAATTTTCCCATTTTTCTTATCATCCAACCGTGAAAGAAGCGTGTTTCCGTACCAATCGTTCACTTTGTTTCGAATAACATCAGAACTGGCATCCGCGGGCTTAATAGGGTCATCAATAATAATCCAATTTCCCCCACGCCCTGTAATCGTACCACCGACAGAAGTGGAGAATCGCCCACCTCCCGCCGTCGTCTCTAAGTCCATAACGCCACGGCGAGTTAGCCGCGCAAAAGGAAAAAGTTCTTGATACCAATCACTCTCCATGACTTTGCGCTGATCAGAAGCCAATTTGGCAGACAGTTCATCAGAATAACTGACGCATAAAATCCGCTCTTTGGGGTTGTGGCCTAGTAAAAAAGCAGGTAACGCCACCGAGCAGATAATGGATTTCATATACCGTGGCGGCACGTTAATAATTACCCGATTATTTTTCCCAAAGTGCATTTCTTCTAACTCTTGGCAAATGACATCCACGTGCCAATTGTCCAAATACACCGAATTACCGGCCACTTCGTTAAACACTTTGACGGCAAACGACTTAAAATCCGTCCGCAAAAGTGCTTTTAACACTTGTTGTTCTTCGTTATTTTTTAATTCTGCTAGCATACATTGATAAAATCTCCTTGTCGTTTTGAGAAAGTGCCGCTACCTTCTGGGCAAGTTCTCTTTCGGCTTGTTCCATTTGTAATATATACGGCAACAATATGTTGATAGCCCGCATATCTCCTTGCAACGCTTTATTAACAAGCATTTCAATGAGAATCTCGTTTTTAGACATTTTGTGCTTAGTGCCAGATTTAACCACCTCGACTTGTTGACTAAGCGTTTGACGAAGGAGTGTATTAAAATTTTTATGTCCCTTCGTGCGGCCTTTGGGGTTACCAGACTTCCCCGGCTGAAACCGCGTATGCAAAGGCGGCCTACCGTACCCGACGGCGTATGCGGAGTGTTCGATTGGTTTTGTTTGAATTACTGATACGGTTTTCTTTTTTTGTATTTTCATTTGTTTCCTCGCGGTGTAAAAGTTTAATTGCTTGGCCGCCTAGTTGTTCATAGCGATATAAAATAACATCACAATAATGCGGGTCAATTTCCATTAGCCGAGCTTGGCGGCCCGTCCGCTCGGCAGCTAGTAGGGTACTGCCACTACCGCCAAAAGGATCTAACACAATATCTTTTCGTCGGCTGGCATCCAATAAAATATCGGCGAGCAATCCCACCGGTTTTACTGTTGGGTGCAAGTGGATATTCGCGCGGTTAGCCTTACCATTTATGTAAATCCCGGGATAATCCCACACATTAGTACGATAGCGTCCGTGCGAGCCAAGTTCGACATTATTCGTATGCGAGGCCGTACCGTTTTTGAACACAAACACCAGTTCATGCTGACTGCGGTACAAACTGCCCATGCCGCCGCTTAATTTGTTCCACACGCAAATATTTTTGAGTTCGCTATATACCCGCCCGGCGCGTAGGATTTCCCCCACATGCCGCCAATCCATAAACGCGTAATGCAAACTGCCGGGAACGCTATATTGGACAAGAAGTGTAAAAACGCCGGATAAAAACTGCGTAAACTCGCTTTGGCTCATTTCTCCCGCCGCCATAGCGAAATCTGCTTTAGGGCCGGTTTTCCGAATTTGAGCGCGGGACAAATTATAGGGAGCATCTGTTACAATCAGGTGGGCTTTTTCGTTGCCTAGGAGAATAGCGTAAGATTGCGGCTTTGTCGCGTCCCCGCAAAATAGTTTATGCGGGCCCAACTGCCACAAATCACCGGGATGAGTACGAGGCGGAATATCGGCAGCCAAAAAATCGGCCTTCTCCGGGATTGGTTTCGCATCCGGTTGCAAGAGATTATCAATTTCCGGCGTGTCAAACCCCGTTAAGGTAAGGTCTAAATCACAATCTAACCGGTTGATTTCTTCCAACTCTATCTTCAGCAGTTTTTCATCCCAGCCGGATAATTCTGCTAGACGGTTATCGGCCAAGATGTATGCCCTTTTTTGAGCAGATGTTAAGTGGTTGATTCGCACACAGGGAACTTCGGCAAGGCCGGCTAGTTTAGCGGCTTCCACCCGTCCGTGCCCGGCCAAAATATTGTTCTTGCCGTCTATAAGGACGGGATTGGTAAAGCCAAATTCTTCAATACTTTGGGCAATCTGGCGAATTTGTTTTTTACTGTGCGTCCGCGCGTTTTGCGGGTGCGGTTTGAGTTTGTTCACAGCAACAATGCTTATTGTCATACGTTTTCCTCATGATGTTTGTTAGATTATCTTCATCGTTCAACATTATGAAAAAAACATTGGCAGAATGCAAATGCCGTCTTAAAAAAAATCTGTTATTCCCCCATTTTTAAAACTTTATCGTCGATAAACATTCCTGTTCAAAAACCATCCTTGATTTCATTTTGTCAGAATCGGTCTTTTCTCTCAAAGCACACCTCCCTTTCTCCGTACAAAAAGTTATAATATAGGCAGTTGTACACAATTTGCTTTTGGACTTGTTTTTGGCGCTATGCGTCTGGCATAGCCCCGCCGATATC